>CAMBYR010000001.1 GCA_945872375.1 uncultured Blautia sp.
AGGGAAAGAGGCATTACCATCAAATCTCAGGCAGTCCGTATCGTGTACCGTGCAAATGACGGTGAGGAATACATTTTCAATCTCATAGATACCCCGGGACATGTGGATTTCAACTACGAGGTATCCCGAAGCCTTGCAGCCTGTGACGGCGCTGTGCTGGTAGTGGATGCCGCTCAGGGAATTGAAGCACAGACTCTTGCCAACGTTTACCTGGCGCTGGATCACGACCTGGATGTGCTTCCTGTAATCAATAAGATCGATCTGCCCAGTGCGGAGCCGGAACGTGTCATCAATGAAATTGAGGATATTATCGGTCTGGAAGCCCAGGATGCGCCTCAGATTTCTGCAAAGACCGGGCTGAACGTAGACCAGGTTCTGGAGCAGATCGTGGAAAAGATCCCGGCTCCCTCCGGAAGTGTGGATGAGCCTTTGAAGGCCCTTATTTTTGATTCTATTTACGATTCCTACAAAGGGGTGATCGTGTTCATCCGTGTGATGGACGGAAGAGTGAAAAAAGGAACGCCGATCCGTATGATGGCCACCGGATTTACCACAGAGGTGGTGGAAGTGGGCTATTTTGGTGCTGGCCAGTTTATTCCCTGCGAGGAGCTGACAGCGGGAATGGTAGGATATCTCACGGCCAGCATCAAAAATGTGCGGGATACCCGTGTGGGCGATACCGTCACCGACAGCTCCAGACCATGCAGCCAGGCCCTTCCGGGATACAAAAAAGTAAATCCCATGGTTTACTGCGGAATGTACCCTGCAGACGGAGCCCGGTACGGCGATCTTCGTGATGCCCTGGAGAAGCTTCAGCTAAATGATGCTTCCCTGTTTTACGAGCCGGAAACATCCGTTGCCCTTGGATTTGGTTTCCGCTGCGGATTCCTGGGTCTTCTTCATCTGGAGATCATTCAGGAACGTCTGGAAAGGGAATATAATCTGGACCTGGTGACCACAGCGCCCAGTGTTATTTATAAAGTACACAAGACCAATGGAGAAGTCATTGATCTGACCAACCCCACCAACCTTCCGGATCCTTCGGAGATCGATTATATGGAGGAACCGCTGGTCGATGCGGAGATCATGGTGACGACGGAGTTTATCGGGGCCATTATGGATCTTTGCCAGGAACGCCGGGGACAGTACCAGGGCATGGATTATATGGAAGAAACCCGTGCTCTTCTGAAATATAAGCTTCCGCTGAATGAGATCATTTATGATTTCTTTGATGCACTGAAATCCCGTTCCAGAGGGTATGCGTCTCTGGACTATGAGCTGTGCGGCTACGAACGAAGCGAGCTCGTGAAGCTGGATATTCTGGTCAATAAAGAAGATGTGGATGCCCTTTCCTTTATTGTTCATGCAGATACGGCTTATGAACGGGGAAGAAAAATGTGTGAAAAGCTGAAGGAAGAAAGTCCGCGGCAGCTCTTTGAAATTCCCATTCAGGCTGCCATCGGAAGCAAGATCATTGCCCGTGAAACGGTGAAGGCCATGAGGAAAGACGTTCTTGCCAAATGCTATGGCGGTGATATTACCCGAAAGAAGAAGCTTCTGGAAAAGCAGAAGGAAGGAAAGAAGCGTATGCGTCAGGTGGGAAATGTGGAAATTCCGCAGAAAGCGTTTATGAGCGTTCTGAAGCTGGACGATAAATAAGGAGTTGCATTATGAGAAAACGATACAGGATCATGGCGGCTGTTTTCCTTGCAGCAGGGCTGTTTTCCGGATGCGGCGGATCTAAGGATCCGGAAAGCACACAGGTGATTCAGCTTACCATTACTCCGGAGGCGACACCAACTCCGGAGCTTTCTCAGGTGAATCCGGATGCAGTGGTAACAAACGGCAGTCTTACGATGATCAATGAGTACACAGCAGACCGCGGCACTCCTGCAGCAGAGACGGAGCAGGAGCCGGTGCCGGAGGAAGAAACATCTGATGAAGAATCATAATATGCCAAAGCCGCTGGAAATCTATGTCCACATTCCTTTTTGTGCAAAAAAATGTGCGTACTGTGATTTCCTGTCTGCCCCTGCAGGGAGAAAACAGCAGGAGGAGTATGGACAGGCGGTCAGAAAAGAGATCCGGGGATTGTCAGATACGGAGGATTTTGAGGTGGTTTCCGTTTTTTTCGGAGGAGGAACCCCGTCCCTTCCGGAGGCATCTCTTCTGACAGATATCCTGGATGAACTGAAAATAAAACTGAAATTTTCCCCGGAGGCAGAGATCACCATCGAAGCTAATCCGGGGACTTTGACGAAAGAGAAGCTTTCTGCCTATCGGAATGCCGGAATCAACCGCCTGAGTCTGGGGCTGCAGTCGGCAGATAACCGGGAACTGCAGATCCTTGGCAGGATCCATACCTTTGAAGAATTCCTGGAAAGCTGGCGGCTGGCGCTGGAAGCCGGATTTGACAATATCAATGTGGACCTGATGTTTGCCCTTCCGGATCAGACAGAGGCAGGATGGGAACAGACTCTTCGAAGAACGGCAAAGCTGGGACCTGCTCATATATCTGCATACAGCCTGATCGTCGAGGAGGGAACTCCCTTTGCAGAGAGAGAATTGAACCTTCCGGACGAGGATACGGAATACCGCATGTATGACAGGACAGCGGAGGTTCTGGCGGAATACGGATATGAGCAGTATGAGATTTCCAATTATGCCAGACCTGGGGCTGCCTGCCGCCATAATCTGGGATATTGGGACAGGACAGAATATCTGGGGATCGGTCTGGGCGCAGCTTCTCTTTTTGGCGGGCAGCGTTTTTCCAACACTGCAGTGATGGCAGAATATCTGGCAGACAGCGGTGATCCGAATAAAATCCGGAGAAATCTTCAGACGCTGACCCTCCAGGAGGAAATGGAAGAATTTATGTTTCTGGGACTTCGGAAAACAGCCGGAGTCAGCGAAGCGATATTCGAAGAGAAATTTGGAAAGAATATGAATGAAAAATATGGATCCGTCATTGAAAAATATGTGAGAACCGGATTTCTGGAGCGCAGGGATGGACATGTCCGTCTTACCGGAAGGGGAATTCACGTAAGCAATACCATTATGGCGGATTTCCTGGAAGGATAGAGAGAACCGGCAGGAGGAATACATGAAAACAAATACAAAAGGAAAGAAATTTATCAGAATAAGGGGCGCAAACGTCAATAATCTGAAAAATTTAAGTGTGGATATTCCAAGAGATGAATTTGTGGTTTTTACCGGAGTCAGCGGCTCCGGTAAATCTTCTCTTGCATTTGATACCATATATGCGGAAGGACAGAGACGATATATGGAGTCCCTGTCCTCCTATGCCCGTCAGTTTCTCGGGCAGATGGAGAAGCCGGATGTGGAGCTGATCGAAGGTCTGCCGCCGGCCATTTCCATTGATCAGAAATCAACCAACAGAAACCCACGTTCCACGGTTGGAACGGTAACGGAGATTTACGATTATTTTCGTCTTCTGTATGCAAGGATCGGAATTCCCCACTGCCCGAAATGCGGCAGAGAAATCAGAAAACAGACCGTGGATCAGATGGTGGATACGATCATGAGTTTTCCGGAGCGTACAAAGCTTCAGCTTCTGGCACCTGTGGTGAGGGGACGGAAGGGAACGCATGCAAAGCTTCTGGAAAATGCCAGAAAGAGCGGCTATGTGCGTGTACAGATCGACGGAAACCTTTACGAATTGTCCGAGGAGATATCTCTGGATAAAAATATCAAGCATAACATCGAGATCATTGTGGACCGTCTTGTGGTGAAGCCGGGAATTCAGAAAAGACTGACAGATTCCATTGAAACGGTGCTGAATCTGGCGGATGGTCTTCTGATGGTGGACACCATGGACGGAAATATTCACAATTTCAGCCAGAGTTTTTCCTGCCCGTCCTGCGAGATCAGTATTTCGGAAATCGAGCCAAGAAGCTTTTCCTTTAATAATCCTTTTGGAGCCTGCCCGTCCTGTGCAGGTCTTGGCTACCGCATGGAGTTTGATCCGGATCTGATGATTCCGGACCGGTCCTTAAGCATTCTGGAAGGAGCCATTGCGGTGATGGGATGGCAGTCCTGCACGGACAAGGGGAGCTTCACAAGGGCGATCCTGGATGCGCTGGCAAGGGAATATCGGTTCAGCCTGGAGACGCCTTTCCGGGAGTACCCCGCGGAAATCCAGAATCTTCTGATCTACGGAACCAACAGCCGCTCCGTAAAGGTCCACTATAAGGGCCAGAGAGGAGAGGGGATCTATGATGTGACATTCCCGGGACTTGTGCGCAATGTGGAGCAGCGGTATCGTGAAACCGGGTCTGATACCATGAAGCAGGAATATGAAACCTTTATGCGGATCACGCCCTGTAAGGAATGCCGCGGACAACGATTGAAAAAAGAGGCCCTTGCCGTAACAGTCAGCGGAAAAAATATTTATGAGGTGACAGAGCTTTCTATTGAAAAGCTCAGAGAATTTATGGGAAATCTGGATCTGACAGAACAGCAGGAGCTGATCGGCCGGCAGATCCTGAAGGAGATCCGCGCCCGGGTTGGCTTCCTTTCCGAGGTTGGCCTGAATTATCTGTCTCTGGGCCGTGCCACGGGAACTCTTTCCGGCGGTGAAGCACAGCGAATCCGTCTTGCCACTCAGATCGGTTCCGGCCTTGTGGGGGTTGCCTATATTCTGGACGAACCGAGTATTGGCCTTCATCAGAGGGATAATGACAAGCTTCTGCGCTCACTGATGCGTCTCAGGGATATGGGAAACAGCCTGATCGTGGTGGAACATGATGAGGATACCATGCGTGCAGCCGACTGCGTGGTGGATATTGGTCCCGGTGCAGGAGAACACGGAGGAAAACTTGTGCAGATCGGTACGGCGGAAGATCTGATGAACAATCCGGAATCCCTGACAGGTGCCTATCTCAGCGGAAAAATCCGGATTCCGGTTCCGGCAGAACGGAAAAAGCCTGCAGGTTATCTGAAAATTCTGGGTGCCGCGGAGAACAACCTGAAAAATGTGAATGTGGAGATCCCCCTTGGGGTCATGACCTGTATTACCGGTGTATCGGGATCGGGAAAAAGTTCGCTGATCAATGAAATTCTGTATAAACGTCTTGCAAGGGATCTGAATCATGCCAGAACGATTCCGGGAAAACACAGGGATATTGAGGGCATCAGACAGCTGGATAAGGTAATCGCTATCGATCAGTCCCCCATTGGGCGGACGCCGCGGTCGAATCCTGCTACTTATACCGGTGTGTTTGATCAGATCCGGGACCTGTTTGCATCGACAGCAGATGCGAAGGCCAGAGGCTATAAGAAGGGCAGATTCAGCTTTAATGTCAAGGGTGGAAGATGCGAGGCCTGCAGCGGTGACGGTATTGTGAAAATCGAAATGCATTTCCTGTCGGATGTCTATGTGCCCTGTGAGGTCTGCCGCGGAAAACGGTACAACAGGGAGACGCTGGAAGTGCGTTATAAGGATAAAAATATTTACGATGTGCTGAATATGACTGTGGAGGAGGCTCTGACATTTTTTGAAAATGTGCCGTCCATCAGGAGAAAGATTGAAACTCTTTATGATGTGGGACTTTCCTATATCCGTCTGGGTCAGCCATCTACAGAACTTTCCGGAGGAGAAGCACAGAGAATTAAACTGGCGACAGAGCTGAGCCGCAGAAGTACCGGAAAAACCATTTATATTCTGGATGAGCCCACTACGGGTCTGCATTTCGCAGATGTGCACAAGCTGATCGACATTCTTCGCAGGCTGACGGAAGGCGGCAATACAGTGGTGGTGATCGAGCATAATCTGGATGTGATCAAAACGGCGGATTATATTATTGATCTTGGACCGGAAGGCGGAGATCAGGGCGGAACTGTAATCGCACAGGGAACGCCGGAGGAGATTGCGAAAAATTCCGCTTCCTATACAGGCCAGTATGTGGCAAGGTATCTGGAGGAGTAACATGAAAAGAGACTTTTCTTTTTAAGCAATGTTGTATATAATGATACCAGGAAAAGCACGGAGCAATCCGCAGGTATCATAGTTGGAGTCAAAGTTACTGTTCAAAGGTAATATCCCGAGACAGTCAAAAGCCCGAAAAAGCAGAAAGGGGGGAGGCTTATGCCGGCAAGTGATATAGGAATCGATCTTGGAACCAGAAACTGTCTGGTATATTCCACAGGAAAGGGTCTTGTACTGAAAGAGCCTTCCGTAGTGGTATACGACAAAGAAACCGAAAAAATACGAGCCATCGGAGAAGAAGCACGCCAGATGACAGGACATCTGACTTCGGGCATGGAGCTGATCCGTCCGATTCGTCAGGGGATGATCGTAGACTATAAAGTCATGGAAAAAATGCTGAAATATTTTGTCGCAAGAGCCCTGGGCAGACGAGCCTTCCGGAAACCACGCATCAGCATCTGTGTCCCAAGCGGGATCACAGAAATCGAGCGGAAAGCCATAGAAGAAGCAACCTTTCAGTCCGGCGCAAGAGACGTGTTCCTCATAGAAGAACCCATTGCGGCCGCCATCGGGGCAGGGGTGGACATCACCAAGCCATATGGAACCCTGATCGTGGATATCGGAGCAGGAACCACAGACGCAGCAGTCATCTCCCTGTCAGGTGTGGTGGTATCCGGATCTGTGAAGGTGGCAGGAGATGCATTCAACCAGGCAATTATGGATTATTTAAGGAGCACCCACAGCCTGTTTATCGGTGAGGATGCTGCAGAGAAAATAAAAATAGAAATCGGAACTGCAAGTCAGGAGTCAAATCCCAGAACCATGGAAGTAAAAGGCCGAAATATTATGACCGGCCTTCCAAAAGTGATGACTCTTACATCTGAAGAAGTGCGGATGGCACTTCGGGAGCCTACAGGACAGATCGTGGAACTGGTACACAGCATTCTGGAAAAAACACCGCCGGAGCTGGCTGCGGATATTGTGGACAGAGGAATCATCCTGACAGGCGGAGGCGCGCTTCTTCATGGAATGGACGCGCTGATCGAGCAGAAAACAGGTGTTTCTGCCACGACCGTTCAGGATGCTATGACGGCAGTTGTGATTGGAACAGGAAAATATGCGGATGTCATGGAAAAATCACCATATTGATTTTGGGGGATGTCCGTCTGTCAGTTGAAAACGGAGGGTGCTGCACGGGAGCAGTGCCCTTTTTACCATACAGGAGGAATGGATGAGCGAAACAGTAACCGGATATATCGATCATATTATTTTCCGGAATGAAGACAATGGGTATACGGTCATGGTCCTGAAGAACCAGGATGGAGAAGAGCTGACCTGTGTGGGGACGTTCCCGGCAGTCAGCCAGGGAGTTTCCATAGAAGCCACAGGCTCCTACACCCGCCATTCCGTATATGGAAAGCAGTTTCAGATACAGTCTTTTACAGAAAAGATGCCGGAGGATTCCCTTGCCATGGAACGGTATCTGGGCTCCGGTGCCATCAAAGGAATCGGCGCAGCTCTGGCAGGAAGGATTGTCCGCCATTTTGGAGAGGATACCCTGCGTATCGTGGAGGAGGAACCGGAACGGCTTGCGGAGGTAAAGGGAATCAGTGAAAAAAAGGCACGGGAGATTGCGGCACAGGTAACGGAAAAGGCCGATATGAGACGGGCCATGATGTTTTTGCAGAAATACGGCATTTCCCTGAATCTGGGTGCAAAGATCTACCAGAAATACCGGGAATCCGTATATAGTGTTCTGCAGGAGAATCCCTATCGTCTGGCAGATGATATCAGCGGCGTCGGATTTAAGATCGCCGATGAAATTGCATCCCGAATCGGGATTCATACAGATTCAGATTACAGGATCCGAAGCGGAATGATGTATACTCTTTTGCAGGCTTCCGGCGAAGGGCACATTTATCTGCCAAAGAAGATTCTTTTTTCCAGAGCGTCGGAGCTTCTGGACGTGGACCCTTCCTATATGGAAAAGCACCTGATGGATCTTTCTCTGGAAAGAAAAGTGATCCTGAAGGAACAGGAGGATTCTCTTCTTGTTTATCCGTCCATGTATTACCGGCTGGAACTGAATACAGCCAGGATGCTCTCGGAACTGAATATTTTGTGTCCGGAGGATCCTGCTCTGATGGACAGGAGGATTGCCGGAATTGAAAAAGAGACAGGAATGGTCCTGGATGAGATGCAGAGAAAGGCAGTAAAAGAGGCTGCATGCCATGGCCTGTTCATTCTCACCGGAGGACCCGGTACCGGAAAGACCACGACCATCAATGCCATTATCCGGTATTTTGAAGGAGAAGGCGCAGAGCTTCGGCTTGCGGCGCCTACCGGCCGTGCGGCCAAACGTATGACGGAAACAACGGGATATGAAGCACAGACCATTCACCGTCTTCTGGAGCTTACCGGGCTTCCGGACGAGGAGCGGGAAGGGCAGCCCATTCATTTTGAACGAAATGCGGAAAATCCGCTTGAAGCAGATGTGATCATCATTGATGAAATGTCCATGGTGGATATTCATCTGATGCATTCTCTCCTGCAGGCCATAACGGCCGGCACCAGACTGGTTCTGGTAGGAGATGAAAATCAGCTTCCCAGCGTGGGACCGGGAAATGTACTGCGGGATATCATCCGTTCCGGATGTTTTCCGGTGGTAGAGCTTACCAAGATCTTCCGCCAGGCATCGGAGAGCGATATTGTGGTAAATGCGCACAGGATCAACCGGGGGGAACCGGTGACACTGGATAATAAAAGCAGGGATTTCTTTTTCCTGAAGCGTTATGATGCGGATGTGATCATTCGTGTGCTCATCGCGCTGATCCAGGAAAAGCTGCCGCGCTATGTGGAGGCAAGGCCCTTTGATATTCAGGTGCTGACGCCTATGCGAAAAGGACTTCTGGGAGTGGAAAGGCTGAATCAGATCCTTCAGATGTATCTGAACCCGGAAGATGGAAGAAAAAAAGAAAAGGAAGTGGGTCAGCATCTCTTCCGTGAAGGCGACAAGGTGATGCAGATCCGGAACAACTACCAGATGGAATGGGAGGTCCGGGGGAAATATGGAATTCCTGTGGAGAAAGGTGTGGGCGTATTTAATGGTGATACCGGCATTTTGAAAACCATCAATGAATTTGCGGAAACGGCGGAAGTGGAGTTTGAGGACGGACGGTTTGCCGAATATTCCTTTAAGCAGCTGGAAGAGCTGGAGCTGGCTTATGCCATTACCATCCATAAATCACAGGGATCGGAGTACCCGGCTGTGGTGATGCCTATTCTTTCCGGACCGAGAATGCTTCTGAACAGAAACCTTCTGTATACGGCGGTGACAAGGGCACGAAAATGTGTGACAATCGTGGGAAGCGAGGAAACCTTCCGTGAAATGATACGAAACGAAGAACAGCAGAAACGGTTCAGTACCCTGGATGTGAGAATTCAGGAACTGGAAAGGATCAGAGAGCCATCTGTCTGATCATGGAAAAAACTGAGGGGCGTCATCGGGGAGAAAGGACGCTGATTGAATCATTTACATAAAACTGCAGAGAGGCTGCTTCATCTTCTGTATCCGCCAAGATGCCCGCTCTGCCATCGGATCCTTGGAAATCCGGACAGGCTGATCTGCGAAGACTGTGCAGGACACCTGAAGCCAGTTTCCGGAGCCAGGTGTCTGAAGTGCGGAAATCCTGTCGGCGGAGAAGAAGAGTACTGCATTGAATGCCGAAACCGAAAAAGGGGATTTACGGCAGGGAAAGGAATTTTTCCGTATGATGAAAAAATGAAGGCCTCTGTTTTGAAATATAAATATCAGGGCTGTCGGGAATTCGGGCGGTTCTATGCGTTTGCCATGTATCGGTATGCAGGCCGGGAGCTTGCCCTGTGGAAGCCGGATATCCTGGTTCCGATTCCCATGCATCCCCGAAAACAGCGGGTGCGCGGATTTAACCAGGCAGAAGATCTGGCAGAGATGCTTTCGGATTTTTCCGGAATTCCTGCGGCAGAAGGAATCCTTCGAAAAACGAAACGGACAAAATCTCAGAAAAAACTGGATGCGCGAAGCCGCAGGCAGAATCTGAAAGGTGCTTTTCAGGCATGCCGGAGGCTGGACGGACTGAAAATCCTGCTGATTGATGATGTATATACTACCGGAAGCACTGTGGAGGCAGCGGCGGAGTGTCTGCTGGAACAGGGAGCAGAGCAGGTTTTCTTCCTTACCCTGTGCCAGGGAAGCGGAGAAGAAGGTGATTCCGGACAACACTAAAATGGAATGGTTTTGCCTGATTTATCGCAGAAAAAACACTTTTCATAAAATAGGATATATGTTACAATTAATCTATATGCCTGAGTATGTGAACGGCTGAAAGGAGCAGGCTATGATAAACGAAGAAAAAGTAAAAATCATGAATAAGCTCGCCATGTATGAAAAAGGCGAGGGGAGAAAATATCTTCCGGTCAGTAAATATTACAGAAGTGACTATATCGGTCTGGCACTGATCAAAAACTTCTTTCTGATCACCATCGGATATGTACTGGCAGTGGCAGGTATTGGAGTTTATTTTGGAGAATATCTGCTGGATAACATACATAAAATGGATCTGCTTGTTCTCGGAATCTATATTGTTTCCGGATATGTGGCAGCCATTGTGTTTTTTTCTCTTCTGACATATATCCAGTATTCTGTGAAATATCATCTGGCAAAAAAAAGTGTGAAACGGTATTACGAAAATCTTACCAGACTGGAAAAGATCTACAGCCGTGAAGAAAAGAAAACAGCGGGACGCAAAGCGGCAGGAGGAAATAAAAGATGACAGCTTTACTGGAATTAAAACAGAAAATCAAACGGATTTACGGAAAGTACGAAATGTATTTTCTGCCTGTGTTCAAATTTGCACTGGCATTTTTATATTTCACATGGATCAATGAGAAGCTGGGATTTATGGCACAGTTAAACAATGTTTTTGTGGTGCTGATCCTATCCCTGATCTGTTGTATCCTTCCCTCCGGAGTCATGGTGTTTACCGGATTTGTTCTGATGATAGGACACTGCTACGGACTTGGGATCGATGTGGCGGCATTTATGCTGGTACTGATTCTGTTTATGCTGATTCTTTTTTTGAGATTCAGTGCGGGAAATAATATTGTACTGGTGTTTACACCGCTTTCCTTTACCTTTAATGTACCTGCGCTGCTTCCCATTGGAGCAGGACTTCTTGGAAATGCATTTTCCGCTTTTCCGGCAGGCTGCGGTGTGGTGATCTATTATTTTATCCGTTTTCTGAGAGCAAACGCAGAAACCTTCCGGAATCCGGATATTGAGATCCTGGATCGTCTGACCATGATGGCAGACGGACTGGTGACCAACTGGGGAATGTGGCTCACAGTGGTAGTCTTCATTGTGGTTACCCTTCTGGTAAACCTCATTCGTACCCGTTCCTTTGATTATGCATGGAGGATCGCCATTATCCTGGGCGGTGTCAGCTATGTGGTTATGGTACTGGCCGGAAGTTATTATCTGGGCGGAACAGTGAATGTAACAGCTCAGGTCGGATATACGGCACTTTGTATTGTGATCGGACTGATTCTGGAATTTTTCGTGTTCGGCGGTGATTATACAAGAACAGAGCGCCTTGAATATGAGGACGATGAGTATTATTATTATGTAAAGGCGGTTCCAAAGGCTTATGTAACATCGTCTGAGAGAAGCATTAAAAAGATCAGCGGTTCTTCCCGGAATGACCGGAAGCATGAGGATGCTGAGAGTCGTCAGGAAAAGGATGCATCGGAAAAGAAAGCGCGAAAAGAGAAAAAGAAAACCTCCGGAACAGCGCCCGTGATGCAGACAGAAGAAACGGACAGCATTGATTTTGAGAAAAAACTGGAGGAATCTCTGAAAGATCTTTGAGTATAAAATGGAAAGGAGGACCTTATGCCGGGCATTGAAGATTTAGTGGTCAGATATCTGTCAAAAATCTCGTTCCCTCATATCGGAGTGATCGATGTGCTGGAAATTGCACTGATTTCGGTTTTTGTATATCAGTTTGTTGTCTGGATAAAATATACAAGAGCGTATACTCTGCTGAAGGGTATCCTGATTGTACTGGTGTTTCTCCTGATTGCATACATTTTGAAAATGAATACGATCCTGTGGATCGTTGCCAACCTGGCTCAGGTAATGATCATCGGAGTGGTAATTATCTTCCAGCCGGAGCTGAGACGTGCGCTGGAACAGCTGGGACAGAAAAACATCGTGGCGGCCATCATCCCGTTTGATACGGGAAAGGAAGTAAAGGAACGCTTTACGGATAAAACGATCAATGAGCTGATCAAAGCGTGCTTTGATATGGGTGAGGTCCGGACCGGTGCGCTGATCGTCATTGAGCAGGATATTATGCTGGGAGATTATGAACGAACCGGTATTACACTGGATGCCGTTCTTACCAGCCAGCTTTTGATCAACATTTTTGAACACAACACACCTCTGCACGACGGAGCGGTGATCGTCCGCGGCAATCGTATCGTATCTGCGACCTGCTACCTGCCTCTTTCAGACAATATGGAGCTCAGCAAGCAGCTTGGAACGAGACACAGAGCCGGTGTGGGAATCAGCGAAGTGACAGATTCGGTGACGATCATTGTTTCAGAAGAAACAGGACAGGTGTCTGTGGCAAAGGACGGACGTCTGCTGCGAAATGTGGACAGTACCCGTCTGAGAGAGATTCTGGTAGAGACCCAGAATAAAAAGATTGTTGAAAACGGTAAACTGCGCAATCTGCTGAAAGGAAGAGTGAAACATGAAGAGAAAGCTCACTGAAAATATTTCTCTGAAGATCCTGTCTGTCGTGGTTGCGATTCTGGTTTGGCTGATCGTGGTAAACGTGGATAATCCCGTCGGAACTCGTCAGTTTGTGCTGGACAGTGTGGACCTGATCAATCAGGCATACATTGATCAGGACGGCAAGATGTGTCTTCCGGACGCCGATCAGGGCTCCGTAAGGGTTTATATTACAGGTGCCAGAAAAACACTGGAAAAGATCAAGGCTGCGGACATCCATGCAGTAGCGGATCTTCAGCAGGCAGTCAGCCTGAATACCAGTCCGGTGATGGTTCCCATTACCGTCACCTGTGATGGAATATCGGCAAGCAACATCGAAGTTGTGCCCGGCAATTTTGCTGTTTACCTTCAGGAAAAGGAAACAAAGGAATTTGCCGTCAGCGTGACAAGCGGTGACAGCAGGCCGGCCCGCGGATATGAGATCGGAAGCATTACTTCCAACCCGGAGAAAATAAAAATTACAGGTCCGAAGACTCTGATCAGTAAAATTGATACAGTAACTGCCGCCATCAATGTGGAAGGGCAGAATGAAGATGTGGTACAGGAATCCTCACTGGTGATCTATGATAAAAACGGCGATCCACTTACAGAGACGAGGATGAGCTATCTGAACCTTGTATCAATAGTCACCGTGACGGCAAAGCTCTGGAATGTACGGACTAATGTGAAGCTGGCTGCGGACTGCTCGGGAAATCCGGCAGAAGGATATCAGGTTGACAGTATCACAAAGGTACCGGATACCATCAGCGTGGCGGGCAGCAGGGATGCACTGGCATCGCTGGAAGAAAAAGGGAATGAGATCTGTATTCCTGCGGAATACATTGATATATCCGGAGCATCCTCCGATGTGGAAGTCAAGGTAAATATTACCCAGCTTCTGCCGGATGGGCTGAAGCTCCCTTCGGGATCCAGCGAGGATGTCTGGGTAAGAGTCAATATACTGCCGGAAGGCAGCCATGCGTTTGCTTTTTCCACACAGAATATCAAGGTGGAGAATCAGCCGGAAAATATGCAGGTAACCTTTGGAACAGACAAGATTGAGATCCGTATCAAAGGGGAAGAACTTCCTGATAATCTGGCGGATCTGAAGGACCTTCAGGTTTCTGTGGATCTGACAGGAAAAGAAGCAGGAAACTATGAACTTCCTGTAAAGATCAGCCTGCCGGAGGAATATGAGCTGGTGGAGGCTGTTACGGCGGAAGTACAGATTTCAGAAATATCAACTGTGGAAAGCAGTGAAGAATAGGAGGCGGCAGTATGGTAAGTCAAAAAGTAAAGGTTGTGAATCCAACAGGTCTGCACCTGAGACCGGCAGGTATTTTATGTAAGGAAGCGATGAAATTTAAATCTCTGATTACATTTTCTTTTGATGGCTGTACGGCCAATGCCAAAAGTGTCCTCAGTGTATTGGGGGCTTGTGTGAAATGCGGAGATGAAATCGAGCTTACCTGTGAGGGAAGCGACGAAAAGGAAGCACTGGAAGCCCTGACGGCAGCAATTCGGGGCGGCCTTGGAGAATAAATGATTAAGAGATAAGGAGGAGAAATTGTGAAAAAGAAATTTGTTGCGATGCTGCTGAGTATTACGATGTGCCTGACGATGGTCGGCCAGGCGGGAGCAGCCGTATTTGAGGATGCAGAAGCTGCAGAGGGGGCTGCTGCCGCAGTCCTGGATGTGGATGCAGGTGCTCCGGCAGCAGATATGTTTGAGACACAGGCCGGTGTTCAGGAGGCGGAAATTCCCAATACTCCTGCAGCCGCATCGGAAAATGTATTTCAGGATGCCCCGGAGGATGTAATCATCATTACGCCTGTGCCGGAAGAACAGGAAGCACCGTCTCAGGACACGGAAATTTTCAGCTCTGAAGAGGAATTGGTATCGACTGAAGCTCCGGATGAGTCTGCGGAGGAAGTGCCGGCAGATCATGCTCTTCTTGAAGCGGCCGATGGAAAGATTTTTCTTGCCTACTGGAGATATGATACTGCAAAGAAAAAATGGAAACTTCGAAAACCTGTCACTGTATCTGCAGCTCTCCTGAATGCGTCCGGAGAGCAGGAGACCGAAGAGATTTCCGAGGAGCCTGTTTTCGGAGAGGCCGGAATTGCAGAAGTTACGGAAATCGAGCCTATGACAGCAGATGCCTTTGAGTCTGTGGAGATATCAGAGACTCTGTTTTCTTCCGCGTCAGACGAGATGACGGCAGAGGAGGCCCCGGAGACAGAAGCAGAATCTGTTCCGGCAGAGGAAACAGCACCGGAAGCGGTCAGTGCGGAAGAACAGCTTCTGCAGGCAGTGCCGGAGGAATATTACACAGCAGAAGACGGCGTGGTACATATTCGTGTTTATCAGAGCGTCAGCTCCGATAAAATTGTGACAGAAGGAGACTATCTCTTTGATGCAGAAGGATATCTGATTACAGGAGCATACGAAGTTCCGGCAGGAACAAAGGGCTCTCCTGTTTCTGCAGCAGATGCAGAATTCTTCTTTATGAATCAGGAAAATGCCGTACCGTTTGTCAGCGGATCCACAGCGGAGCGCAGCCCTGCCAATTCCAATATGGGACAGCTTCAGAAGGATTACTGGTACTGGACCGGAAAACTGTTCCGCTACTATGCAAAGGATACGGGTGCATACACGACGGTAAGACAGCTGATGGCAGCAGCCCAGAAGGCAGGTACCTTTACCGGTGTTTACACCATTAATGGCGAAAAATATGTACTGAGTTCTTCCGGAACTCCGCGTGTTGGAGATGTCCGTGTGACGATCAATGGCGTTAAGAACTATTATTACGGACTTCCGGCTACGGAATCCGGACAGATTCCCGGACGGCTGTTCCATTCCGGATGGATGAAGACCATCCAGTCAAACGGTCTGGAAAGATGGAGAAAATACGATGACAATGGCCTGTTCATTGATCAGGGCGGAAATTATGTGACAAAGCTGGATAAGAATGTGGATCCCAATGTGGGCAGCTATACCTATTTCCTTTCCCGCAGCGGATATATTCTGAAAAGCAGAATGACAAAGGCTGCTGACGGCTATATTTATGCAACTGATGCAAAGGGACGGATCTACAAAGACAAAGTCGTAAAATATCAGGGTTACAGATACTACATGGATAAATACGGACGCCGTTCCCGCTGGAGAAACTGCTGGAAGAGACTCTCCTGTGCCGGAAACCGTTATTATTATTTCGGTGCGGTACGCGGAAGAATCGAAGAGCAGTCAGGCTGGAAGCGGATCGTTCTTACAAACGGAACTGTAGAAGGCTGGTATTATTTCCCGGCAAGCGGAAATCATTATAAAAATGTTCTTCTGAAATCGGGACGCTTTATTCTGGAATCAGGAGCACTTTACAGCGGTATCGGATATGTAAACGGCAAAACCTATTTCTTTGCCGGTTCCGGTGCAGATGCTCCCGGCGGTGTGATGTACAAGAGCACCTGGATCCATTTTATGGATAAATGGTATTATGCAGGCAGCGACGGAGCCCTTTACCAGAATGGTTGGGGATATATCGACGGCGGATATTATTACTTTAACAGTGATTTTACCGTACTGACAAATCAGCCGGTAACAAAGGACGGCGTAGCAGGCTATGTGGACAGCAGGGGTACCTTCTGTAAGGCCGGATGGCTGGTAGTAAGCAGTGCAAACAATCTGGTAAAATATATTGATCCTGCCACAGGACCGGTGGTAAATACCTCTAAGGTCATCAATGGACAGAGATTCTATTTCGATGCAAACGGTTACCGGATCAATGATGTAAGCAATATCGTCGGAGGTCCTTACTATCTGGAAGTTGACCGTGTGAACGGTGTCATCAATGTATACAATAACTCTTCTAAGAGTATTCCGGTGAAGTCCGTAAGATGCTCGGTTGGTCTTCCGGGAACTCCTACCTGGCCTACCAATCGTACGCTGGTGCTTACAAGAGCCCTCAGATGGCAGCCTCTTATGGGACCGTCCTGGGGTCAGTATGCGACTCATATTGATGGAGCCGGCAATGGCGGTATTTATATTCATTCCGTAGCCGGAGGAACAAGAAGCTACTATAACCTTCCCGCAGGAGAATACAATAAGCTTGGAAGTCCTGCATCCCATGGATGTGTCCGTGTCTGCGTGGCAGATGCAAGATGGATCTACTACAACTGCAATAAGAGCACGGTGAAGATCATCGATGGCGCTTATGTATCTGACGAAGCGTTTAAAGGTCCGCTGGGACGTCCGGCACGGGTTCCTCTTTACGGAAGCTGCAATTTCGACCCAACAGACAATCTTGCATGGCATTAAATGTTACAAGAGTTCTCCGGAATTTCCCGGGGAACTCTTTTTAATGAAATTACGAAACTAAATTTCTTGCATTTCCTATATATGATATGTATAATGTGGAATGTAATAAAAAAGTAACATTTTAATAAAAGTCCTGGACAGCAGCCATGTGATGGAGCATGCCTGCATGCGCAGGCACATGGATATTGGACAGGCAAACCTGTATGAGCAAGTAAGCCGACAGGCTGGATTGCGAATACAGGTTGTGATTGCGGGAGCATGAAATGCGGAGCAATCAACTTTTATTAATTGGTAATGTCTGCGGCAGCAGACATATCCGAAAAGTCCTGGACAGCAGCCATGTGATGGAGCATGCCTGCATGCGCAGGCACATGGATATTGGACAGGCAAACCTGTAAAAATCGAGGGAGAGTAATGAAAAAAAACAGAAGTAAAAACAGCAGCCGCGTCGTTTTATTTTTTCTGGCTTTGTTGACGGCTTTACTGGTTTCGGTATGTAATGTATATGCCTATGACCGGTGGGGGGCCGTTGCACCGGAGGAACTGGAAGCATATCAGTCAGGATTGTTGAGATCCGCTCCGGTCAGCCCAAATGCGTGGCAGAAGATCGATGGGGTATGCTATAATGGAAGCGGAGAGGCGATTCCTGGAGCCATCACCAGAGGAATCGATGTATCAGAATGGCAGGGAGACATCGACTGGGTAAAGGTAAAAAATTCCGGAATTGATTTTGCATTTATCCGCGTGGCGTATGGGCTGAATTATCTGGATCAAACCTATGACCAGAATATGAGAGATGCAGATGCAGCCGGCATTCCTGTAGGAACCTATATCTACAGTACTGCATTGACAACGGAAGGCGCATTGAAAGAGGCAAATCTTGTTATTGACAAAATGAGAGGTTATAAGGTATCCTATCCCGTAGTATTCGACCTGGAATATTCCAGAATGGAAGAACTTTCACCGAACAGCGTGGCGCAGATGGCCAAAGTATTCTGCGATACCGTGAGGGCAGCCGGATACTATCCGATGGTTTACTGTAATGCCTACTGGTACTCTGAGAAAATCGACTGGTCTCTGCTTGGCGGAGTGGATGTGTGGATTGCCAGATATGGAGATACGATTCCCGCACCGGATGCTTCCCAGTACAGATATCAGATCTGGCAGTCAACAGATGGTGACGGAGGCGGAATCCTGAACCCCACAAAAGGACTTGTGGATGGGATTGCTCTTACGAATAATGTGGATGTGAACTTTGGATTTGTGGATTATACAAAAATTATCAAACCTCGTACACAGCCGCTGGATACCGCAAACAAAAACGGATGGGCGTATGAAAATGGAAATACATATTATTATGTGAACAATCAGAAGGTCACCGGCTGGAGAAAAATTGATGGAAAATATTATTTCTTCCACAGAACCACAGGCTCTCTGTATCGGGACAGACTGTTTGTTTCCAGTGATAAGACCATTCGTTATGTGGATGAAACCGGAGCAAAAGTTTGCAGACAATGGGTTGACTATAATGGCAAACGATATTATATTGGTGCTAACGGATGTGGAGTAAAGGGCCTGTATAAAATAAGCGGCAAAACCTATTATTTCCATCCCACCAGCGGATACATGCTCACAGGCTGGCAGAAGATAGACGGAAAGTATTACTTCTTTAACAAGACTACTGGCGCGATGTACACCAGCAAAATGTTCAGATCCAGTTCCGGGAAAATGTGTTATGTGGATGAAACAGGAGCAAAAGTGTACGGTCGGTGGGTAGAGTGGAGTAAGAAGCGTTATTACATCACGGCCAAAGGCTATGCCGCAAAAGGATTTTACACGATTGATGGAAAATGTTATTATTTCCATCCGGATCTGGGATATCTCTGTACCAATCAGCGAGTGGTGTCCAGTGCCGGATCCATCTTCTATGTGGGAGAAGACGGCGCAAGACTGACAAACGGGATGTATACCGTTACCGTCAACGGAAACCAGGTTACATACTATTTTGATAAGCTGGGACATGCTTATAAGGGTTGGCTGAAGCTTGACGGAAAGAGATATTATTTTTACGGAGGAACTTCACTGAAAGCAGGGACCCGTGCAGAAAATACAAAGTTAACAAGTTCCGGCGGATACATCTATGTGTTTGACAAAGACGGTGTTTATGTGAAACGTTATAAAGCGTAAAGAAGTAACTGCCATAAGGCTTTTTTCTGAACGGACATGTCTGCAGATGCAGACATTACATAAATGAAAAACAATAAAGGAGAACGATATGAGAACTTATCTTGTAACAGGCGGAGCTGGATTCATTGGATCCAATTATATTCATTATATGTTTGAAAAATACGGTGATACCATCCGGATCATTAATGTAGACAAGCTGACATATGCAGGCAATCTGGAGAATCTGAAAGATATTGAAGACAGGGAAAACTATACATTTGTGAAAGCAGATATCTGCGACAGTGATGCGATCATGAAGATTTTCGAGGAAAATGATATTGACCGCGTGGTTCATTTTGCAGCAGAGAGTCATGTAGACCGCAGCATTAAGAACCCGGATGTTTTTGTGAAAACAAATGTACTGGGAACACTGGTCATGCTGAATGCCGCAAAAGCAGCATGGGAACTGCCGGATGGAACCTTCAAACCGGATAAAAAATTCCTTCACGTTTCTACAGACGAGGTTTACGGATCTCTGGAAGAAGACGGCGGATATTTTTATGAAACCACACCATATGCTCCGCACAGCCCTTACTCCGCAAGCAAGGCATCTTCCGATATGCTGGTAAAAGCCTATATGGATACCTATAAATTCCCGGCCAATATTACCAACTGCAGCAATAACTATGGCCCCTATCAGTTCCCGGAGAAGCTGATTCCGCTGATCATCAACAATGCTCTGCAGGGCAAAAAGCTTCCTGTATACGGAGATGGCAAAAATGTGCGTGACTGGCTGTATGTCATGGATCATGCAAAGGGAATCGATATGGTTCAGGAAAAGGGAAGACTTTTCGAGACTTACAATATCGGCGGACATAATGAAAAACAGAATATTCAGATTATTCATATTATTTTGGATACACTTCAGGAAATGCTTCCGGAAGGAGACCCCCGCAAGGCACTTGTCAGCGAAGATCTGATCACCTATGTGGAAGATCGTAAGGGACATGACCGTCGTTATGCCATTGCACCGGACAAGATCAAAGCCGAGGTGGGCTGGTATCCGGAAACCTGTTTTGAAGACGGTATTCGTCTGACGATCCAGTGGTTCTTTGAGCACGAAGACTGGATGAAGAATGTTACCAGCGGCGATTATCAGAAATACTACGAAGAAATGTATAAAGTTTCAAAATAGGGTGCTCACTGTGTGAAAGAAAATGCTGCATGCATCTGAGAAAGTGTGTGCAGCTTTTTTAATATCACAGGAAATTACTTCATATCACAGAAAATTACTCCGTGATGTTCCTGTGATATATCATATAAAAGGAAGATGGAAAGAATGCAAAAACGAATTATGCTGCTGGGCGGCAATTATTTTCAGATGACAGCCACACTCACAGCGAAAAGACTTGGATATTATGTGATCAGTGTGGATTATCTGCCGGAAAATCCGGCACACAAATATGCAGATGAATATTGTAATGTGAGTACGATCGATAAAGAGGCGGTTCTTGCGCTGGCAAGGGAAAAGAAGATTGATGGAATCGTTTCCTATGCCTCAGATGTATCCGCTCCCACAGCGGCTTATGTGGCAGAACAGATGGGACTCCCCACCAATCCTTATGAATCGGTTATGATTCTCACGCACAAAGATCTGTTCCGGAAATTTATGAGGGAAAACGGGTTTCTGATGCCGCGGGGGGAGAGCTTTACAGATCGGGAAAAGGCAAGAGAATTTTTCCGGACATTGCCGCGTCCTGTCATGGTGAAGCCCATTGATTCCTCCGGAAGCAAAGGCGTGGTAAAGGTATTCAGGGATGAGGAATTCGACAGCGCATGGGAGGAAGCCCTTTCCTATTCCATTGAAAAGCATGTGATCGTAGAGGAATGTATTCAGAAAAAGGGATATCAGATTGATGGCGACGGATTTGTGGTGGATGGAACGATCCGATTTTTTGGCGTTATGGATCAGCACAATGATCTGTCCTGTGCACCCCACACGCCCATTGGACTCAGCAGTCCCTCCATCCAGCCGGATGAGATCCGCCAGGAGGCACGTCGTCAGATTCAGAGGATTTTTGATCTGCTTCATATCAGAATGGGAGCATTTAATTTTGAATATATCGTCAATGAAAAAGGCCAGGTCTATATTCTGGAAATCGGTCCGCGAAACGGCGGGAATCTGATTCCTGACACGCTGAAGATTGCCTGCGGAGAGGACCTTGCAGAATATACACTGAAAATTGCCCTTGGAGAAGACTGTTCCGGACTGTCAGATGCACCCTCAAAGGTTTGTGCTTCTTCCTATATCCTTCATTCTGTCTGTGACGGCGCTTACGATCATCTGGAGATTTCCGAAAAGCTTCCGGGAAAAATTGAACGGCAGGCAGTGCTCGTAAAGGAAGGGGAACAGGTAAAACGGTTCCGAAATGCGGGTATGGGGATCGGTGCCATGATTCTCACATTCCCGGATGTGGAAACCATGTGCAGCACCATTGACCATATGAACGATTTTATTCAGGTGAAGGTAAAAGAGCGGGAAGGACAGGACGCATGAAAACACTGATGATTTTGGGAGCCGGTTATACGCAGATCCCGCTGATCAGAGCGGCGAAAAGGCTGGGATACCGTACGGCGGTAACCAGCATTGCCGGAGATTATCCCGGCTTTGATGAAGCGGATGAGGTGATTTACGCAGATCTTTGCAATCCCAAGGAAGTTGCAGAAAAGGCAGCACAGCATCAGGTGGATGGAGCAGCCACCTGTGGGCTGGATCTTGCCATGCGTGCCATTGGGGCTGTCAGTGAGATGCTGCAGCTTCCCGGTCCATCCAGGGCAGCTGCCGAAAAAGCCGGAAATAAGCTTCTGATGAAACAGGCGCTGACCGCTGCGGGAGTTCAGACCGCACGCTGGATGTGTGTACACAGCCGGGAAGAACTGGAAATGGCGCTGGACAGTCTCCCATTTCCTGTTATCGTGAAAGCCGTGGACCTGATGGGAAGCAGAGGGATTTTCCGATGTGATTCCCGGGAAGAGGCCAGAGAAAATTACAAAAAAACAATGGAAGCCACAGGCAAAGATTACTGTCTTGTGGAGGAATTTATTGAGGGAACCTTATTTGGTGTGGAGGGAATGATCTCCCGTGGGCAGATTCTTTTTCTTCTTCCCAATAATACCGAGGCATTTTACGGAGCAACCCCAAGCCCTGTGGGCCATTCGGTTCCTTTTGAAAAGCAGCAGGAGCTGGGGGCACAGGCTATGGAGCAGACGGAGAAGGCGATCCGTGCTCTGGGACTGGATAACTGTCCGATAAACTGTGATCTGATCTATAAAGATGGAAAGATATATATTGTGGAGCTGACGGGAAGATCCGGAGCCACCGGACTTTCGGAAATGGTCAGTACATGGTATGGGATCGACTACTACGAGACCATTGTAAAACTGGCCATGGGAGAAGATGTGAGCGGGGAGTTCAAAAGCAGAGCGCTGACGCCCAATCTTACCAGAACGCTGTACAGCCTCCGGAGCGGAAAACTGGTGCGCCTGGAAAACAGAAATCCGGAAGCGGAGGACATTCTGGATATTTCTTTCAATGTGGAGCCGGGAGAGGAAATCAACGCCTATACCAATGGAAGGGACCGCATCGGTCAGGTGATGATAAAAGGGAAGGATCTTCCGGCACTTCGCCGCCGGCTGGAAACCATTCTGGGAAATATCTATCTGGAACTGGAGGGCGACCTGCCGCTTCCGGAAACGATGATCCAGCGGCTGCCCGCCTTTGACGGAAAAAACCGGATGTATATCAAGCGGGAGGATCTTCTGCCTTTTTCCTTCGGAGGAAACAAGGTGCGCTTTGCCCGCTCCTTTCTGGAGGATATGGTGCAAAAAGGGGCGGACGGCATGATCATTTATGGAAACTACCACTCCAATCTCTGCAGAATTCTTTCGGCGGCCTGCAGGCGGAAAGAGATTCCGTGCAGTATGATCCACAATGTGGACGATGCAGATCCAAAAGAAATCACAGCCAACAGTTATCTGATTCGGGAAATGCAGGTAAAGGAATATCCCTGCCGCAAAGGCGGCATTGCTCCCTGCGTGGCAAAAGCACGGAAAGAAATGCAGGAGGAAGGGCGCATTCCATATTACATCTATGGGGATGACACAGGAAGGGGAAATGCCCATGTTCCCATGGAGGCGTATGTGCAGGTATATCGGGAGATTCAGCGGCAGGAACAGGAACTGCATACCTTTTTTGATTATATTTTCCTTGCGTCCAGCACCAATACCACCCAGTCGGGTCTGCTGGCAGGAATGCTCCTGGAACAGGAACACCGAAAGATCATCGGAATTTCTGTATCCAGAAACAGCACAAGGGCGAAAGAGGTCATTCTGGAAAACCTGGAGGAATATTTCCGGGAAAAGGGACGTCCCCTGACGGAAGAACAGAAAGAGGCCGCAAAACAGGCCATTCTGGTGGAGGACCGGTATCTGGCCGGAGGCTACGGCTGCAGCGATGACCACATCCGGGATACCATCCGATGTGTGTACGACAGAGAGGGAATCTATCTGGACGGCACTTATACCGGAAAGGCATTCTCTGGAATGGAGGACTGGCTGAGGGAACATCATATCCGGGGAAAATCGGTTCTGTTTCTCCATACGGGAGGGGCACCGCTGTTTTTCGACAGCCTTTCGCAGGTGTTTGGAAAATAAGCATTGAATTTGTATATTGATTGTGAGAAAATAACATGAGAGACTTTTTAAAAAATAAAAAAGTGGTTTATATTATGCTTCATGTGAGCCTGCTGTTCAGTTCGCTCAGCGGAGTCTGTTCCAAAATGGCCTCAGGATTTACCGAAAATGTCTTTTCTGTTTCCTTTTTATTCTGGTTCGGCATGGTCTTTGTCATCATGTTCGGATATGCCGTGATCTGGCAGCAGATTCTGAAAAGGATGCCGCTGACAGTGGCTTATGCCAATAAGCCGGTGGGGCTGATCTGGGGAATGATCTGGGGCAGCCTGATTTTTGGTGAAAGGATTACCTGGAGGATGATCGCCGGTGCGGCTGTCATTTTTGCGGGAATTTATCTGGTGGTGACGAGCGATGAGTAATCTGGGAATATCTGTCTGTGTATTGCTGATATCGGTTTTTATATCATCGGTATCACAGATTCTGCTGAAAAAAGCAGCAAATAAAACGTATTCCAGCAGCCTGAAGGAGTATCTGAACCCTCTGGTCATTGGAGCCTATGCCATGTTTTTTGCGTCAGTGGTGCTGACCATGCTGGCGCTGAAAACCGTTCCTCTTTCCATGTCTCCGATTCTGGAGTCTACAGGCTATATTTTTGTTTCGCTGCTGGGGTATTTTTTTCTGAAGGAACGGTTCAGCAAAAGAAAAATACTGGGATTCGGTCTGATTCTGGCAGGAGTTATACTGTTTTCCCTGTAAAAGAGATACGGATGATAAGGAGACGGAAATGCTTGTATCTATTGTAATACCGTGTTATAATTCTGAGAATTCTATTATCAAGGTTGTAAAGCTTGCAATAGAAGAATTTGAAAAAATGAAAGACTATGAATGCGAATTTGTTCTTGTAAACGATTATTCGCGTGACCATACATGGCAGTCCATCCAGAAGCTTGCGGAGGAATATCCCAATGTGAAGGGTGTGAATTTTGCCAAAAACTTCGGACAGCATAGTGCCTTGATGGCAGGCCTTCATTATGCCGGCGGCGATTTTATCGTGGGCATGGATGATGATATGCAGAATCATCCGTCACAGATTCCGCTGTTTCTGGATAAGATTCAGGAAGGATATGACATCGTGTTCGGGGTATTTCGCCAGAGACAGTTTTCGGCAGTGAAAAATATTACCGGATCCATCAGCCGGTTCCTGCTGTGGCATCTTCTGGACCGCCCCAGGGATATCCAGATGAGCAGCTTCTGGTGCTGCCGCCGTTACGTACGGGACGAAGTGGTAAAATACGATGGATACAATGCCTTTCTTCAGGTATTGTTCTTTCGGACGACACATAATATTGCAAACATTGAAATCGAACATTACGCACGGGAAGAAGGAACTTCCAATTATAATTTCCGGAAAGGGCTGAATCATTTTCTTTCCTGTCTGAACTTTACGGTGATTCCCCTTCGGGTGGCCACGTTTTTCGGGACACTGTTTTCAGCGGCCGGCTTTATCGGCGCAGTTGTGGTTCTGATCCGGAAGCTGGTAAATCCGTCAGTGGCCATTGGCTGGTCTTCCCTGATGTGCGCCATGCTGGTACTGTTCGGCATAACGTTTCTGATCCTGGGAATTATCGGAGAATACCTGGGAAAACTGATGCTGAATATCAATAAAACACCGCAGTATGTGGTGCGTGAAACCGCCAATATATCACAAAAAGAGGAAACAGATGATTGATTTTAACAGACCTGCCTTTACAGGAAAGGAATTAGAATATATCCGGGATGCGGTGAACCGCGGGATGCTCTGCGGAGACGGAGCTTATACAAAACAGTGCTCCCGCTGGATGGAAGAGAGGTTTCATGTAAATCATGTGCTTCTGACACCATCCTGTACTCATGCTCTGGAAATGGCCGCCTATCTGGCAGACATTCAGCCGGGAGATGAGGTGATCATGCCTTCCTATACGTTTGTGTCGACGGCCGATGCATTTGTGCTCCGGGGGGCGAAGATCGTGTTTACAGACATCCGGCTGGATACCATGAATATGGATGAAACACTGATCGAAGATGCCATTACACCAAAAACAAAGGCCATTGTACCTGTTCATTATGCAGGCGTGGCCTGTGAAATGGATACGATTATGGAGATTGCGGCCAGACACCATCTGAAGGTAATCGAGGATGCGGCCCAGGGAGTAAATGCTTTCTATAAGGGAAGGGCTCTGGGAACCATCGGTGACTTTGGCTGCTACAGCTTCCATGAAACGAAGAATTATACCATGGGAGAGGGCGGAGCGCTTCTCTTTCAGGATGAGAAATACCTGGAGCGAGCAGAGATCCTGCGGGAAAAAGGCACGGACAGAAGCCGGTTTTTCCGGGGCCAGGTAGATAAATACCGGTGGGTGGATTATGGTTCTTCCTATCTGCCCAGTGAACTGAATGCGGCGTATCTTTATGCGCAGCTGGAAGTCTGTGAAGAAATTGACCGCAAGCGGATGGAAATTTATCACTATTATCATGAACATCTGAAATGCCTTGCCGACGCAGGAGAGATCCTGCAGCCGACAGTTCCAAAGGAGTGCATCCACAATGCGCATATGTATTTTATCCGTGTGCGTGATCTTAAGACCAGAACAAGGCTTCTTGCATACCTGAAGGAACGGGGAATCTGCAGTGTATTTCATTATGTACCCCTTCATTCCGCACCGGCAGGCAGGCGTTTTGGAAGATTTCACGGAGAAGATGTGTATACGACAAAGGAAAGCGAACGTCTTTTGAGGCTTCCGATGTTTTATAATCTTTCCATGGACGAAGTGAAACAGGTAACAGAAGCGATTCTTGCCTTTTTTAAAGGGTGAATCGGGGAAACAATTTAATGTGAACAGTAACAGAAAGAGGAATATGATGATGAATAACAGGAAAAAATGGAGTACCCTCCGGAAAAAGGGGACGGCAGCAGTCCTTGGGATGATGCTTGGAGTTTCGTCTATAGCAGTTTCGGTACAGGCATCCCTGGTGGATCTGAATGCTGTTTTTCAGACAGCGCCATCCATTGTTGCGGAAGTTCCGCAGGGACCGGAAATCACTTCCACGACGGGTGTGGTTATGGAAGCAGAGACAGGAACCGTGATCTATGACAAAGGAGCAGATGCTGCCAGGTATCCTGCCAGCATCACAAAGCTGATGACGCTTCTTTTGGCTGTAGAGAACAGCACCATGGATGAAGTGGTGACCTTTACAGAGACAGGGATCCGCGATGTGACTCCCGATTCCGGAAATATCGGAATGCAGCTTGGAGAACAGATGACTATGCAGGACTGTATTTATGCCATGCATATTTATTCCGCTAATGAGGTGGCTGCACAGATCGCGGAGCATGTGGGCGGAACGGAGCAGGAATTTATCAATATGATGAATGCCCGTGCCCTGGAGATTGGATGTACCAACACCTTCTTTACCAATGCCAGCGGTCTGCCTGACGAAAATATGCATACCTGTGCCAAAGATATGGCGCTGATCGTCCGGGAGGGACTGAAAAATGAGACCTTCCGTCAGGTGCTCAGTACGGTGGATTATACGATTCCGGCTACAAACCTGAATCCGAATCCCAGGGAGCTTCACACCCATCAGCCGCTGTTTGCGCCGGAAAGCGCCCTGTATTATCAGGGATGCATCGGCGGAAAAACAGGAATGACCAACGATGCAGGTCATACGATGGTTACCGTTGCGGAGCGTGACGGACTGACATTTATTGCAGTGACCATGAAAGCGGCAGATCTGGGAATTTCCAGTGCGGATACCATTTCCATGCTGGATTATAGTTATGCATGGTTCCAGAAGGCATGGTTTGAGCAGCTTGCCGCCGCAGCAGCACAGCCCCTGGAAGAAACGCCGGCACCGGAGGTACAGGAGCCGGTAGAAGAGGTGGGCAGTGCTGATGAAGAACCGCTCTATCAGGAGGAAGAAGCCGGGGAAACAGAAGAAAAAACAGTGGTGAGCAGCAGGCTCACAGAGCTTCGGCCCAAACTTCTGATCGCACTGGCCGTGATGATCGTATTGACGGTGATCCTGTTTGCCATCCTTGTTATAAAAAAGAAAAAAAGAAGAAAAAACAGAAAAAAGAGAAAATAACTCTATGAATCATAAGAAAAATCAGAAGGAGGACTATGTTTTATGAAGGGAATTATTCTTGCCGGAGGATCCGGAACACGTCTTTACCCGCTGACAAAAGCGATTTCCAAACAGATTATGCCTGTATATGATAAACCAATGATCTATTATCCGCTTTCCACACTGATGCTTGCAGGCATCCGTGAGGTGCTGATCATTTCTACGCCAAGGGATCTTCCTGTGTTTGAGGATCTTTTAGGTGACGGAAGCCAGCTTGGCATGCGCTTTGCCTATGCGGTACAGGAATCTCCCCGGGGACTGGCAGATGCCTTTATCATCGGAGAGGAATTCATTGGAAACGATGCGGTAGCCCTTGTTCTGGGCGACAATATTTTTTATGGACAGAGCTTTTCCAGAGTGCTTCAGAATGCATTCCGCAGAACGCAGGAAGAAGGCGGAGCAACTATTTTTGGTTACTATGTCAGAGATCCCAGAGAATACGGCGTTGTAGAATTTGATGAAGAAGGCCGTGCACTGTCCATTGAAGAAAAACCGGAGCATCCGAAGTCCAATTATGCAGTTCCGGGCCTTTACTTCTACGACAATGATGTAGTGGAAATTGCCAAAAATGTGAAGCCTTCCGCAAGAGGGGAAATTGAGATCACCAGCGTGAACAATGAATACCTGAGAAGAGGAAATCTGAAGGTGGAGACCCTTGGACGTGGCTTTGCATGGCTGGATACCGGAAATCACGACGCTCTTCTGGATGCTGCCGATTTCGTGGCTGCTTTCCAGAAACGCCAGGGACTTTATATTTCCTGTATTGAGGAAATCGCATATAAGAGAGGTTTTATCACAAAAGAGCAGCTTGTGGAGCTGGCTCAGCCGCTGTTAAAGACAGCATATGGACAATACCTGATTGAAATTGCAGAAGGATTATAAAAAGGGGCGAAACTATGAAATTTTTGATTACCGGCGCAAACGGGTACATTGGTGCTCATGTAGTAAGGCATTTACTGGATCGGGGACATCAGGTGTATGCCGCAGATATTCAGTTTACCAATGTGGATTCAAGAGCAGTCTGCCTTCCGGTAGATATTTTCCAGGCAGATGAAACCATTTATCAGCAGTGCCAGGAGCCGGACGTATGTATTCATATGGCATGGCGCAACGGTTTTGTTCACAATTCCGAAGCACATATTACGGATCTTCCCCTTCATTACCGTTTTCTGAAAAATATGATCGACGGCGGTCTGAAGCATGTGGTGATCATGGGAAGCATGCATGAAGTAGGCTACTGGGAGGGAGCCATCCGGGAAGATACTCCGACCAATCCCATGTCCCTCTATGCCATTGCAAAAAATACTCTTCGCCAGGTGGCACAGCAGCTTGTCAAGGACACGGATGTATGCCTTCAGTGGCTTCGGGGATATTATATTCTGGGAGATGATCTGAGAAGCAATTCCATTTTTGGAAAGATCCTGAGAGCAGATATGGAAGGAAAAGAAACCTTCCCCTTTAATTCCGGAAAAAATAAATATGATTTTATTGATATCGAAGAGCTTGCAGCACAGATTTCGGCTGCTGCAGAACAGACGGAGATCGACGGCATCATAAACTGCTGCTCCGGAAATCCGGTGACGCTTGCAGAAAAGGTGGAGGAATTTATCCGCGACCATGAACTGAAGATCCGTCTGGCTTATGGTGCATTCCCGGATCGTGCGTACGATTCTCCGGGAGTCTGGGGAGATAATACGAAAATTTCGGAAATTATGAAGAAAGCGTAACTGTGAGGGTACTGAACAGTTACAGGAAAGCAAAATGAGAGGTTGAAAAAATGGGAAAAATCAGCGTAGAAACATGTGAAATTGAAGGATTAAAAATCATTACACCTGCCGTATTCGGAGATGAACGCGGCTATTTTATGGAAACCTACAACTACAATGACTACAAAGCAGCAGGAATTGATATGGAATTTGTTCAGGACAATCAGTCCAGCTCCAGAAAGGGTGTTCTGAGAGGACTTCATTTCCAGATCAATTATCCTCAGGATAAACTGGTACGCGTTGTCAGCGGTGAGGTATTTGATGTGGCGGTAGATCTTCGTCCCGGTTCCAAAACCTTTGGAAAGTGGTATGGAGTTCTTCTTTCCGCGGAGAATAAAAAACAGTTTTTCATTCCGAAGAACTTTGCTCACGGCTTTATCGTTCTGTCCGATTCTGCAGAATTCGCATACAAATGCACAGATTTCTATCATCCCAACGATGAGGGCGGAATCGCATGGAATGACCCGGAAATCGGCGTAAACTGGCCGATGCCGGAGGGCTTTACGCAGTCTGACCTGATTATTTCTGAAAAAGATCAGAAGTGGAGCGGTATCAGGGAATACATCAAAAATCAGGGGTAAAAGCACATGTCCAAAAAAAAGATGCTTGCTGCAGGAATTCTGGCAGTCTGTCTGATCGTGCTGAATGTTCTGATCTGGCAGAGAACCTCCCCAAACGGAGAGATGCTGGAGCTGCAGGCGGAAATAGAGTCCGTTCAGATGACGGAAATGAGACTATATTACGGGGTAAATGAGGCGTTTACACAGGAGTGCAGTGTTCCGGTGATCTACGGTGATGTGGGAAATGTGCAGAAGCTCTGCTTCTCCTTTCCGTCTGAAAGCACGTTCCTCCGTCTGGACTTCGGAGAAGGTCTTGGCACCTATCTGGTAAGGAGTCTGACGCTGAATTACGGCAATCAGGCCTGGGAGATTCCCACAGAGCTTCTCACAGGCTCGGATAACCTGCAGCAGATGACTCTTGAGGAAACAGAAGAGGGGCTTGAGGCAGTATCCTCCGGGACAGACCCTTATGTGGTGTTTGAGGTGGGAGGAACCTCTCTTCAGGAGGCTGCCCGGGAGCATCAGAAACGAATGGATCTGATTCAGAATATCTTTCTCCTCCTGGTGTTGGATGCAGGTGCCCTGCTGGCTGTGCTGTTTCGCCGGAAGCTGACAGGGCTTCCGCTGGAACTGTGGCAGAACCGCAGTCTGATCTGGAAGCTTTCCGTCAATGATTTTAAGACAAAATATGCCGGTTCCTATCTGGGAATCGTCTGGGCGTTTATTCAGCCGATCGTGACGATCCTGGTTTACTGGTTTGTATTTTCCGTGGGCCTGAAAGCCGGAAGGGTATCGGAGTATCCCTTTGTTCTCTATCTTGTTTCCGGTATCGTGCCCTGGTTTTTCTTCCAGGATGCTCTGAACGGAGGAACCAATGCTCTGATCGAGTACAACTATCTGGTAAAGAAAGTGGTATTCAAGATCAGCATTCTCCCGATTGTAAAAATCTTTTCAGCGTTATTTGTACACGTATTTTTTGTGGTATTTTCCCTTGTGATCTGTGCTTTATACGGATATTTGCCGGGACTTCAGACCATTCAGATCGTGTATTACTCCGGATGTGTTTTCCTGTTTACTCTTGGGCTTGTCTATGCCACAAGTGCCATTGTGATCTTCTTCCGGGACCTGACGCAGATTATTAATATTGTACTTCAGGTGGGAATCTGGATGACTCCGATCATGTGGGATCTGTCCATGCTGGATGCCTATCCGCTGCTGCAGTCCCTGTTTAAGCTGAATCCCATGTACTACATTGTATCAGGCTATCGGGACGCCATGCTGGGCAAGGTATGGCTGGTGGAACACTGGAAATGGGGAGTTTATTTCTGGGCAGTCACAGTAGTTCTGTTCCTTCTCGGAGCACTGATCTTCAAACGGCTGAAGCCGCATTTTGCAGACGTACTGTAACAAGGAGATAAGAATAAATGGAAGATATTGCAATTTCCGTGCAGCATCTCAGTAAGATGTATAAATTGTATGATAAGCCCATGGATCGTCTGAAAGAGTCCCTGGGGCTTACGAGACAGAAAAAATATAAGGAGCATTATGCCTTAAGAGATGTTTCCTTTCAGGTGAATCGGGGGGAAACTGTGGGAATTATCGGAACCAACGGTTCCGGTAAATCCACCATTCTGAAAATCATTACCGGCGTACTGAACCAGACCTCCGGAGAGATTGCGGTCAATGGCAGAATTTCCGCACTTCTGGAACTGGGGGCCGGTTTTAATATGGAATATTCCGGAATCGAGAATGTGTATCTGAATGGTACCATGATCGGCTTCACAAGAGAAGAAATCGATAAAAAACTAGATGATATTCTGGCGTTTGCGGACATTGGAGATTTTGTCTATCAGCCGGTAAAAACCTATTCCAGCGGTATGTTCGTACGGCTGGCGTTTGCCGTTGCCATCAATATTGATCCGGAGATCCTGATCGTAGATGAAGCCCTGTCTGTGGGCGACGTATTTTTCCAGTCCAAATGCTATCATAAATTTGAAGAATTTAAAAAGATGGGAAAAACCATCCTGTTTGTCAGCCACGATCTGAGCAGTGTGGCAAAATACTGTGACCGGGTAGTGCTTCTGAACCAGGGAAACAAGGTGGCAGAGGGCGGTCCGAAGGAAATGGTGGATCTTTACAAGCAGCTTCTGGTGCATCAGGGGGATGTGAGCAAACTTGCTGAGGAACCGGAAGAGCCGGGAGAGACAGCCGGCGGTGAGATGAAGCCGGAGCAGAAAACGGCCATCTGGAAGGACAGCCTGAACAGAAATCCGGGACTTCTGGATTATGGAAAAAAGAATGCGGAAATCATCGAGTATGCTATAGTGGATGAAAAAGGTGTCATTACTTCCAGCATTGTAAAGGGTACGGATTTTTCCGTGATGATGAAGGTGAAATTCCACGAGACCATCGAGGATCCTATTTTTGCGTTTACCGTCAAGGATCTGCAGGGAACCGATATCACAGGAACCAATACCATGTATGAAAAACAGAATACCGGGACAGTGAACGCAGGAGAAGAGCGGATCATCACATTCCGGCAGCACATGGACCTTCAGGGAAAAAGCTACCTGCTTTCCTTTGGCTGTGTGGGATTTGAAAAAAATGAATTTGAAGTGTATCACAGACTTTATGACGCATGTGAACTCAATGTAATATCAGACAAAAACACGGTGGGATTTTATGATATGAATTCCCGTGTGACCATAGAAAACGGAGAAAGGAGCTGAGAAGATCATGGCAGGAACAAAACGGGCAGGTGTGTATACGATCCGGAAAAACGGCGGAAAGCTGGATTCTTATATGCTATATGCTCTGAAGGAACTGAAAAAAGCAACAGATGCTCTTCTGGTGATTGCGGAAGACCGGGAGCTTTGCGGTTCTGCACAGGAAACCCTGCAAAGTCTTGCAGATCAGGTGATCACAGCCGAAGAGGCGGATTTTCCCCAGTGGCAGATTCTCCGTCCGTTTTTTCAGGAGTATGGTGCGGACTGCAGGGAAGCGGTCTTTCTGGACTCGGATGTGTTCGGGCCATTCTGGAATCTGGAAGAACTTCTGATTTCCGAAAAACGGCAGAATGCGGACTTTTTCGGAATCAAAACAGACAAGCCGGGACGCCTGGAAAGCTGGTTCTGGACGGTATCTGACGGACTTTTCAATGAAGAAGCCTGGATGAAGCTGTCAGGCTGTGCCAGAAGAGAAGGGATCTCCCGAAAACGGCTGCAGAATGCAGGAATCTCCACAGGTTCCGTCCGGTATGAAAACCTGCGGGATTATCCGAAATATTCCATAGAAAAACAGAAATGTCCCTTCTGGCCGGTGAGCTTTTTCCGGGAACCTTACGGGGAGATTCTGGATCGTCATTCCGGGGAGGCGATTCCCAGGGGAATGGAATTTCTGAAAGAACACACGTCCTATGATACGGACATGATCTGGGAGCATCTGCTTCGGGTGATGAACATGGCGGATCTGAAAAAGGTCATGCAGTGCAATTATGTTCTCTCATCCCGAACACTTCGGAAAAAGGAGCGGAACAGGGATCTTAAAATTGCCCTGATCCTCCATATTTATTATGACGATCTGGCGCCTTACTGCAGAAAATATGCAGAGAATATGCCGGAAGGAACCGATGTCTATGTGACGGCTCCCAATGAAGAAAAAATGGAAAACGTAAAGGCAGCTTTTGAAGATTTTCCCTATCATACGGAATTCCGCATTGTGGGAAATGTGGGAAGAGATGTGGGCCCCTTTATTGTGGGCTGCAAGGATATCGTTTTCCGGTACGACCTGATCTGCAAAATGCATGACAAACGTGTATTTCAGGTTATTCCCATGTCTGTGGGAGAATCCTGGTCCTACAAGTGCTTTGAAAGCATGCTGAAAAATAAAATCTATGTGGAAAACATCATTTCCGTATTCGAGGAAAATCCCCGGCTGGGAATGCTTGCGCCGCCGCCGCCCATGCATGGACCATATTATGCGACGGTAGGATTTGGTGAGTGGAGCTTCAATTATGGTGTTGCGGAAAAACTGGCAGAGGATCTGGGTCTGACGGTTCCCATGGAACCGGACAAAGAACCGGTGGCACCTCTTGGGTCCATGTTCTGGTTCCGGCCGGAATCTCTGAAATGCCTGTTTGCCCATGACTGGACCTATGAGGAACTTCCAAAGGAGCCCATTGCCAGCGACTGCACCATCCTTCACGCCATTGAGCGGATCTATCCCTTCTGTATGCAGCAGGAAGGATACTATTGCGGATGGACCATGGCAGATACCTACGCACGGATCGAGGTCAATAACTGGAGATATTATAACGGAGAGCTGGGACGTGCTTATGCCCACAAGGTTGTGCCGTCTTCCTATAAAGAATTTCTGGAACAAATTCGTCAGTGACAGAGGAGAGTGCTATGAAATTAGAAAAAGAACATATCAGCCGCTGCGGTATTTTCCTCTTTTTTGACAAAGAGGGTATCGTGGATGACTATATTCTCCGAATGCTGGGAGATATGAAAAAATGTATGGATCATCTGCTGGTGGTCTGTAATGGATTTGTGACGCTGAAGGGTCTGGAAAGGCTGGGAACGGTTTCTGATGAAGTATTATGCAGGGCCAACATCGGGCTGGATGTAGGCGGATACCGTGACGGCCTGTTTCATATCGGATTTGACAGACTGTCTCATTTCGATGAGCTTGTTCTGTTTAATTATACATTTTTTGGACCGCTGGATTCCTTTGAGGAAATGTTTGAGGAAATGAGCCGCAGAGATGTGGATTTCTGGGGAATTACCAAGCACCATATGATGGATGAGACCCAGAATCCCATTCCGGGAATCCGCTACGGCTATATGCCGGATCATCTGCAGTCTCACTTCTTTGCCCTTCGTCCAAGCCTGTTTATGAGCTATGGATACCGGGATTTTATGATCAACCGTGTCAACCCGCGGGATTATCATGAATCCATCAATGAGTATGAGATCATCTTTACAAAATATTTTGAAGATCTTGGATATGTGTGGGATCTGTACAGCAATACGGACGTTTACCGGAATTATGTGTTCAACCCAATGATGTTCCGTGCAAAGGAAATGATCCGGGATCTGAACTGTCCGATTATCAAGCGCCGCGCCTTCTTTACGGATTATATGGATTCCCTGCTGAATACCTGCGGGGAAACCAGCATTGAGGCTCTGGAATATATCCGGGAAAACAGGCCTTTCCCAGAAAAACTGTTCTGGGATAATATCCTTCGTCTGGAAAACTTACGTGAGGTTCACCGTCAGATGCATTTTAACTACATTCTTCCCAAAGAGGAATGTCAGGTGCCGGACGGCGTTCATCCCAGATTTGCCGTATGGATCGTGGTGGATTCCTCAGAGGAAACTCTCTGGTATCTGGATTATCTGGAAAATTTCCGGGATGTGAAAATTTTCCTTACAGGGGAAGAGGAAGAGCTGGAAAAAGTGCGGAAGCTGGCAGACAACAATAGGATCTATTTTGTGCCGATATCCGGAAAAAATTATTATCTGAATGTTCTCGCAAAGGCATCCCGTTACTGGAAGCAGTATCCGTATATGTGCGTGCTGGGAATGCACGGCAGACATACAGAGATGCCGGTGACCTTTGACCGGTCGGCAGAGTATCAGGCATGGGAAAATATGGCGGGAAGTCCGGCATATATTGCCAATATCCTGCAGGTGTTTGAGGAAAACCCTCATCTTGGACTGCTGATTCCGCCCACGCCTGTTCACGGAGAATGGCCGAAGCTTCTGGAAGACGGCTGGATGGGACGCTTTGACAGAGTATCATCGATGATGAAGGAATGGGAAATTCCTGTGAATATCAAACGGAGCAGTGAGCCGCTGTTTCCGGTGGAAGGCTGCTTCTGGGTAAGAACAAGGCTTCTGGAAGCATTTACTTCTCTTCGTCCGATCAGCATTCTGGAACGGGAGGCGTTTCTTCTGACTGTTCCGCTGATCATTCAGAAACAGTTTTACTATACAGGTGTGGCAATGACGGAGGAGTATGCGGCAGTGGAAATCACCAATCAGGATTATATGCTGCGTGAGACGAACAAAGCTGCCTTTGACCGGTATGGTGCCGGACAGTTCCACGAAGTAGTGGGCCGTATCAGGATTTCATGACAGAAAGGAACAATTATGAGCGAAAAAATCGGAAATATTTCCATGAATTATGATTATTATTCCGGAGAAGATCTGTACAATGAAGGTGATGAGACAGAAAACATGATCCTGGAAATCGTGAAAAATGAAGAGGATTATGGATATAGTCATGAGAAATACAATGAGTGGCCGGTGCTGTATCATCTCAGCAGACAGAGAGAAAATATCGTGGAGCCGATGGACATCCGGGAAACAGACGATGTGCTGGAGATCGGTGCAGGAATGGGCGCTGTGACAGGCGCGCTGGCAGAACGTGCAAAGCACGTGGACTGTATCGAGCTGTCCAAACGCCGTTCTCTTGTGAATGCTTACCGCCACAGGGAAATGGACAATATTGAAATCTTTGTGGGAAATTTTCAGGATATTGTACTGGAAAAACAGTATGATGTGATCACGCTGATCGGGGTGCTGGAATACGCTTATCATTATATTGACAGCAAAACACCTTACGAGGATTTTATCCGCAAAACCGTTTCCATGCTGAAGCCCGGCGGACGCCTGTATGTAGCAATCGAAAACAAGCTGGGAATGAAGTATCTGGCCGGCTATAACGAAGATCATCTGTTTGAGCCGTTTCATGGTGTACAGGGATATACCAGACACGATAAGGCCAAAACCTTCAGCAAGGAGCAGCTGGAAAAGCTTCTTCTGGAAAATGGCTATCAGTCCCTCTATTTTTATTATCCTTTCCCGGATTACAAACTTCCGATCGTGATACACAGTGATGACACGATTGAAAATGCGGGACTTGATTTCCCGGAGCAGAGCAATTACGATGCCCCTGTCATCGAGACCTTCCGGATCGTGAAAGCCTTTGAAAGTCTTCGGGGAAGCTCCGAGAGAAAGACCCTGGCAAATTCCTTCCTTGTAGAAGCGGTAAAGGAGTGACGAGTATGCGAAAGATCATGATGAAATTCTGCGATGAGCGGAAAAAAGAATTCTGTATGAAAACAACGATCTGGAAGGACGGAGAGCAGAAAAAAGTTTCCAAGGAGGCAATTTTCCCGGAAAGCCTTCCTGTCCTGAAGAAAATGCAGGAAAGCCGCCCTGTGCTGGAAGAGATATATCCGGAGGCGGAGCTTTGCAAAAGCAGTATGGAAAATGATGTCCTGTGGTTTGAATTTGTGGAAGGACTGGGCATGGAGGAAGAGCTTCTTGGCTATGCGGCAGACGAAGACAGAGAAGGATTCCTTGCATCTCTGAACCGGTTTGTCAGTGTTATGGAAAGTACGCCGGAAAACCATATGGAATTTCAGATGACAGAGGAATTCTGGAATGTGTTTGGAAGCGGAGAGCCATTCAGGGGGATGGATGCACTGAAAAGATGTGATTATGATATGATTCCCGGAAATATCATTGTCCGGGACGGAAAGATGGTGCTCATTGATTTTGAATGGCTGATGGAATTTCCGGTTCCTGTGGAACTTCTGAAATACCATGCATTCCGGGAACTGTATCATCATTGTGGGGAACTGGAGGCGTTTTTTCCGCTGGAGGAGCTTCTGGCATGCATGGGTATCACCATGGATCGTGAACTTCTGGAGGATGCTTACGAGAATTTCCTGCATTATGTCAGCGGAGATTCCATGGATGGGAATTTTTCAGCCATGAAGGCTTCCTGTCTGAAGCCCTTCTATGATTTCCGGGGATACTGCCAGTTTGGCGGAGGCAATCACCCCACGCATTATGTGGTGATGGAAAAAGCCTGGTATGAAGTAAATGAAGCAAACCGTAAACTGAGCCAGCAGGTAGAAGACTTACGAAGACAGGTGGAGCTGGAACAGAAAAACCATATGATCCACGCACGGCAGATTGAGGATGCTGTGCAGGAGCAGGCACGTCAGTCGGAAGTGTGGCGTGAGGCCTATGAAACAGTCGTGAATTCCCGCACCTGGCAGACAGCAGGGAAGCTGAAACGTCTTGTCGGAAAAAAACAGGTGGGAAAATGAAAAAAGAACGAATCTATTATCTTGATCTGATCAAGATTATTGCGGTGATCTGTGTATTTACCTGCCATTTCACCAGAAGCCTGGAGCTGAATCAGGTGGGCTTTGATATCAAGATCCTGCCGGATACCCTGTTTCAGGTATACCTTGGTTCCTTTGGAGTGAGTTTGTTTTTTATCATCTCCGGGGCAGCACTGATGTATGTTTATGAAGAAAAGCTTGCCCTCGGATCCTTTTATAAAAAGAGGCTGATGGGAATTTATCCCATGTTCTGGATGGCATTTCTCATTGCCTTTGGAATCAGCCTGTTCCGTGAGAAAATGATTCCTCCGGGAGTACCTCAGTGGAAGATTATCTACAGCATTCTGGGAATCGATGGAAATGCTCTCTGGTGGGGGCCAAATTACTATCAGCTTGGAGAATGGTTCCTGGGCGTGATTACCTGCCTCTACCTGATTTTTCCGCTGCTTCGTGCAGCAATGAAAAAATCACCGGCGTTCACAGGAATTGCTGTGGCAGTGATCTATGTGCTGTGCCTTCTTTTCTATAACGAAGAGCCCATGCCGATGTCCTGCTTTGTTCCTGCCCGAATACCGGAACTGTATTTCGGAATGGTTTATATCAGATATATCCGGAAAACCAGGACCTGGCAGATGGTGCTCGGACTGGTGATCCTGGGGGCGGCAGAACTCCTTTCTCTGGGGACATATGGTGCAACACCGGCGACAACCTTTGTGGGGATCGGATCCTTTTTTATCTTTTCCTGGATCTTCCAGCATGTTCCCACAACGGAGCTGATGAAACGGCTGGCAGGCTTCTGCGGAAAGTACTGCTATGCGTTTTTTCTGACACACCATTATCTGCTGAGATGGCTGACATCACGGTTTAACGGCTGCATTCTCCGGAAAGCGGAGGTGATCATGCTGTATGCGAGCTGCCTTGCGGTGGTTCTGCTGGCATCCTGGCTTCTGTATCGTTTCCATGGAAGTGTGATGTCATTTTTGAAAACAGAGAAGGCATAAGAAAGGAGAAGCAAATCTGTGCTTGATGAAATATTTGAAGTGACCAGGGAACGTTTCAGCCTGGCAGATGAAAATTGTTATCTTCTTCAGGGATTTTTTCCAAGGGGGTACGAGGCACAGGCATTTCTGGATTCCGCGCAGCTGGAAACGGCCATGGAGCCATGGGAAAGCGGCAGTGTTATGGAGCGTTTCCGGGATGCCAATACAAAGAGCGGAGAGCGTGTGACGGTTTCCGT
>CAMBYR010000002.1 GCA_945872375.1 uncultured Blautia sp.
CCACCGCTGAACCGCCCCTCCCCTCCGCAGGATGTGACGACCGCCGAAGAGACGGAATTTCAGTCTGTGTGCTGCATTTATATAGATGCCAATGGCCGTCACGAACTGAATAATTATCTGGGACATGAGGCCGGAGACGAGATGCTTCGGGCGGTGGCTTCTGCGCTTCAGGCAAGCTTTTCGGAAAGTGATATTTACCGGATCGGCGGAGACGAGTTTGTGGTGCTTTGCTGGAATCAGACGCAGGAAGCCGTTTATCGCGCTTCCTGGAAAGCGGAAAAATCCATTCGTGCCCAGGGATATGATGTTTCCATGGGAATTGAGTGGCGGGATAAAAATCTGAATATGAAATCGATTATCCATCAGGCAGAGGAAAACATGCAGAATGCCAAGAAACGGTATTATCAGGAACATGGGATGGACAGGCGGAAAAGAGATATGAACAGTCAGATGGATCATATTCTGGAGGAAAAAAAGGATATGGAGACCCTCCTTTCCTATCTGGCGCCTTATTTTCGTGGTGTGTTGTTTGTAAATCTGAAAAAGGATACGTTCCGCCATCTGTATCTGCCTCAGATTTTTGAGGGAATCGTTTCGGAAAGCGAAGAATCCTTCCGCGCCCTGGCGAAATCCTATACAGAGAAATGGATTCGGGAAGAAGACAGGGGGATTCTTTCGGAAATCAGCGATTTCCAGAAGCTTGCCGTGGCTCTGAAAGAGGGGGAACATCCGGAATTTACTTACCAGACGATCCATGGAGAGCAGATCCGGCTCAGAATCCTGAAGCACCAGGGGTATGCGCGGAAAGATCGGGAGACTGTCTGGATCTTTTCCGGGGAAGATCAGATGCTGGATATCCATGAACGGGATGATAAAATATAAAAAAAGAGAGAAGAATCAATGGAACAGGATCATACGAACAGTAAAAAATGCAGCGCTGCAGGCAAATGCGGCGGATGCCAGTTTCAGGAAATTCCATATGCACGTCAGCTGAAAAAAAAGCAGAAGCAGGAGGAGCAGCTTCTGGGAAAATTCGGGCATGTGCAGCCGATCATCGGCATGGAACAGCCATATTTTTACAGGAACAAAGTGCATAGTGCCTTTGGAAGAGACCGTAAGGGAAATATTATTTCCGGACCATATCAGGCAGGAACTCACAAAATCGTACCTGTGGAGGAGTGCCTGATCGAAGACCGGAAGTGTCAGGAAATTATCAGAACGATCCGCGGGATGCTCAGGTCGTTCAAGATTAAAACCTATGATGAGGATACGGATTATGGGCTTCTTCGCCATGTGATGGTGCGGCGTGGATTTCGAAGCGGAGAGATTATGGTAATTCTGGTGCTTCGCTCTCCGATCCTTCCGTCAAAAAATAATTTCGTCAAAGCACTCAGGGAGAAGCATCCCGAAATCACCACGGTGGTGCTGAATGTCAATGACAGGAGAACCAGTATGGTTCTTGGGGAACAGGAAAAAACGCTGTATGGACCGGGGTTCATCCGGGATACTCTCTGCGGATGCAGCTTCCGGATCTCAGCCAGATCGTTTTATCAGGTGAATCCGGTTCAGACGGAGATCTTATATGATACAGCCATCCGGCTTGCCGGACTTACCGGAAAAGAGACGGTTGTTGATGCATACTGCGGAATTGGAACGATCAGTCTGATCGCAGCAAAGCAGGCAAAAAAGGTGATTGGCGTGGAGCTGAACCGGGATGCGGTCCGGGACGCCAGGATCAATGCCAGAGAAAATAAGATCGGGAATGTGGAATTCCGGCAGGGGGATGCAGGGGAATTTATGAACGCCTGTGCAGCTGCCGGCGAAAAGGCCGATGTGGTGTTTATGGATCCGCCCAGAACAGGCAGTGACGAAAGATTTCTTTCTTCACTGGTGGCCCTTTCTCCGGAAACGATCGTGTATATTTCCTGTGGTCCTGAATCTCTGGCCAGAGATCTTCAGTATCTCACAAAGAAATCTTATGCAGTAAAAACAATCCAGCCGGTGGAGATGTTTCCTTTTACGGAGCACACGGAAACGATCGTGCTTTTAAAACACCGGAAATAAAGGAAACGATGTTTTTTTCAGGAGAATCATTCTATGAGGAAAGAACGTGTATGGCAAAGAAAAAAGTGTATGCGGTAAGAAAGGGAAGATCCACGGGGATTTTTGACACCTGGGCAGCATGTCAGGATGCGGTCAGCGGATATCCGGGGGCCGAGTTTCAGGGATTTTCCTCAAAAGAAGAAGCAGAGCGTTATCTGAATGGAAACAAAGAACAGGAGCCTGCAGCCTGTCCTGTACTTACGGCCTATGTGGATGGAAGCTTTGACAAATCTGTGGGACGCTATTCTTTCGGATGTGTGCTGATCACTCCGGAGGGGGATATTTTTCGAAAATCAGGAAATGGGAATCAGCCGGAATCCCTTGCCATCCGGAATGTGGCCGGAGAAATGCTGGGAGCCATGTTTGCGGTAAAGTGGGCATGGAAAAACGGCTTTACGGAAATGGAACTCTGTTATGATTATGAGGGAATTGAAAAATGGGCAACGGGAGCCTGGAAAGCAAAAAATCCGCTGACCATAAAATATGCAGAATTTATGCAGCGCCATGCTTCGGTGATAAAAATTCATTTCCATAAGATTGCTGCACATACAGGGGTAATGTATAACGAGGAAGCAGATAGACTTGCGAAAGAAGCACTTGCAGAGGCTGACGGCATTCCGGAAATTAAAACGGAAGTAAGGATTACAAAAGAAAGATAAGATGGTATGAGAAGAACAGAGCAGGATCAATATAAAAAATATATTGCGATTGTTTCCATTTTTCTGCTGGCAATTCTGTGTTCTGTACTGTTGTTTTTCTATGGGATGCAGAAGAGAGTGGAGCAAAATGTGGCGGATACGCTGGAGGAGGATCTGAAACGGCAGAGTCATCATTTCAGTACGATGATCGAGGCAAAATATCAGTATCTGGAATCGACGGCAGACTTTATCGGGCAGGCAGAAGACCTGTTTTCGGAAAAAAATATGGAATTGATTCAGTCTGTGAGAGTGAAGAGTGACTTTGAATATGTGTCTATCATAGATCAGCAGGGAAATGCGGTTTATGATGACGGAAGTGAAAAAAATCTGTCCTCCCGCCGGTATTTTAAGGAGGGAATCTCAGGACAAAGAACACTCAGTGATCCGCTGGAAAGCTGGGTGGATGGAAAGATCCGGGTAGTGCTTGGTGTGCCCATTTTTCAGGACGGAACAGTGATTGGTGTCCTGGGGGGATCTTATGATGTAAGTGCTCTCAGTGAAATCCTCTTTGAAGATATCTATGACGGAGAAGGCTTTTACGGTATTTTTATGAAAGACGGAACTCTTGTTTCCTGCAGCATCGGGATGGAAGATTCCCTGTTTGCATACCATGCAGAGCTTGAGAATGATTCAGAGGATGTCTTTGGACAGGAGATGATCAGGCAGGCAAAGGACGATTTTACAAACCAGAGAAGTGGTTTCCTGAAACTGGACAGAGCTGGAGAGAGCTATCATATGGCCTACAGGCCTCTGGGATATAACGAATGGATGATCGGTTATGCCGTTCCGACGAAAAAAGCAGAAGAGGCCTACAGCTTTATTGGGAATTATGAGCTGATCCTCAGTATTGCCATAGGGCTGATCGGTGCGCTGATGTTCTGGGCAACGACCTACATAAACAGCCGCAGGCAGAAGGAACTGATCCGGTATGCGGAGACAGATGCTCTCACAGGGCTATGCAATAAGAACAATACAGAAGAGCGCATTCAGAAATATCTTTCCGAAGACGAAGAAATGAGGACAGAAATTCAGGCCTTTCTGATTATGGATATTGATTTCTTTAAGAAGATCAATGACCGGTATGGTCATGCGGCAGGGGATGAGGTCCTTCGCCGGATGGGTGAATGTCTTGGCAGCTTTTTCCGACAGGATGATATTATCGGAAGAATTGGCGGAGATGAATTTGTTGTATTCATGAAAAATCTGAAGACGCCGGAGGATGCGGAAGGGAAGGCAAGAAGTCTGACGGAAAAAATCCGCAGCATTCGTGTGCCGGAGCTTCAGGGATATGGAATTACCTGCAGTATCGGAATGGCCTTTTATCCTATGCATGGAACCAGCTATCTGGAGCTTTACAAGCATGCGGACATGGCGCTTTATACGACAAAGAAAAAAGGGCGCAACGGATATTCCATCTATCGGGACAATCTTCAGGATGTGCTTCAGGGGTCCTATGTACACCGCGCCTATACGGAAATCAATCCCCTCACCGGTCTGTTTTACAACCGGGCATTCTTTCAGAAGGCGGATGAATATCTGAGAACCGTGACGGAGACACCGCATGTGCTGATTGCGATAGATATTGAGCATTTCCGTCTGTTTAACAGGCACTACGGACGAGAGGAGGGTGACCGGCTCCTGGTCCGTATTTCCGGATGCCTGAAGGGGCTTCGCCAGGATTATGGAGGAATTGCCGGTTATCTTGGCGGTGATAATTTCTGTATCGTGATGCCAAAACAGGAGACTGCTGTGGAAAAACTGCAGTCTGAGGTCAGTGAAATCATAAGCGAATGGGACAGCTCCGTGGGATTTCTGCCTGCATTTGGTATTTACGAGGTGAAGAAAGCTTCCATACCTGCGGTGGTGATGTATGACCGTGCTACGATTGCACTTACCCAGATTTACGGGAATTATGTAAACAGAGCACAGGTGTATGATTTTGGCATGGAAAAGAAAATGGAAGAGGAGATTGCGCTTGTTTCTGACATTCAGACAGGACTGGCAAATCAGGAATTTCTATTCTATGTACAGCCTCAGTGCAACATATCTGATGGAAAAATGAGAATTGTGGGCGGGGAGTGCCTTGCCCGCTGGGAACACCGCGGACAGATGATCAGTCCGAAAGTATTTGTGCCTGTTCTGGAGAAGAACGGCTTCATGGCGGAGCTGGACCGCTATATCTGGAAATGTGCGTGCAAATGGCTGGGAAGCTGGATCGAACGGGGACATATTCCGGTTCCGATATCTGTGAATGTCTCCAGAATTGATATCTTTTCGATGGATGTGCCGGAATACCTGAAAAAACTGATCGCGGACTACCGTCTGAGTCCACGGCTTTTGAAGGTGGAGATTCTGGAAAGCGCATATGCGGAAGAGGATGAGCGGATACGGAAGACCGTAAAGGAACTCCGGGAAGCCGGATTCAGCGTAATGATGGACGATTTCGGAAGCGGATACTCTTCGCTGAATATGCTGAAAAATGTGTCCGTGGATGTATTGAAGCTGGATACCCGTTTCCTGGATTTCAGCCAGATGGAAAAAAAGAAAGGAATGGAAATCCTGGAGTCGGTGTTCAGCATGTCGCGGCAGATGGGACTCCCGATCGTGGTGGAAGGCGTGGAAACAGAGAATCAGGAGAAGTTCCTGGTCAATATGGGCTGCCGCTATGCACAGGGATTTTATTATTACAGTCCCATGCCGGTATCGGAATTTGAAAAATTGATTGCAGATCAGGAAAATCTTGACCTGAATGGAATTATGGCCAGTCAGGTAAATAATCCGCGTATCCGGGATTTTCTGGACAGAGATGTTGTTTCGGATTCCATGCTGAATCATTTTCTGGGAGCGTCTGCGTTTTATGATGTATACGGCAGTAAAGTGGAAATTATCAGCGTAAATGAACAATACTGTAAACTTACCGGAAGCAGAATCCGCGGAGAAAAGCATCAGGTGGAACGGATCTGGAATCATATTCTGGACAGTGAACGGCAGAAGTTTCTTCTACTGTTTGAAAGAGCATATGAACACAGGGATGAGGGAGCTGAGGATATTCTGCATTATCTCTGTCCGGATGGCAGAGTACTTCTGATTCATTTCAGAGTGTACTTTTTCAGAGAGCGTGATGACCACAGAAGCTTTTACGGTGTGCTTACCGATGTGACGGCCATGGAGGGAATGAGCCGGAAAAAGAATATTTTATCGGAAAAAAGCATGTCCGCAGAGGAACTGGGGATGCTGGGATGGTATTATGACTGCCTGCCCTGTGCCATGGGAATCGGAAAGCTGGAAACAGATGCAGATGGAAATCCCTGCGGCTGGACAACGATTTACATCAATGAGGAGGCCGGAAAAAACTATAACGATAATATCAGAACACTGGAAGACAGAGTGTTTGAATTGTTTTTCGGAGGAAAGGAGAATTTCCTTCAGGAATGTTCTCTGGTGCTTTCGAGGCAGGAATCCAGGAATTATTACGGATACAGCTCTGTAAGCTGCCGCTATCTGCATCTGTCCATGTTTCCATGCAGCGATGCTTATGCCGGTGTGCTGGTTCAGGACGGCACACAGATTGCCATCAGCCAGCAGGCGGTTCGAAGCATGCTGTGTGCTTTTGGCGAAATATATTTTATCCACCTGGAAGACAATCATTTCCGGATGCTCTATCCGGATCCCAATAATATGCTGGAACGCGGAAATTATGAGGAGGCCGTCAACCGGCATTTCCGCACGGGAAAAATCGTTGCCGATGAAAAAAGCAGGGTAAGGAAGGAACTTTCCATTGAATATATCAGGGAAAGCCTGATGAAGAGCCCGAGCAAGGAAATTATCTATCGAAGAAATACGGGAGAGAACAGGATAGAATGGTGTCGGTCCATCATTACTCCCGGAGAGTGGAAGAATGGTGTTCCCGTCACGGCTGTCATGGCGATCAGCAGTGCAGAGCAGTTTGTAAACAGACAGGAAATCATCCGTGTGGGAGATGTGATGCAGCAGCTTTCGAAGGGCTTCTTTGTATATGAGGCCGCAGCCGGAGAAAAAATACTGTATGCCAACTCCAGTGTGCTGGAACTGTTTGGATGCAGCTCATCAGAAGAATTTCAGAAGCATGTGAAGGGATCTTTTGCCGGAATGGTTCATCCGGATGATCTGGAACGGGTGGAGAAGGAGATTGAAGAGCAGATTCAGCATTCTGCACAGAAAATGGATTATATTGAATACCGGATCGTGAGGAAGGATGGAAGCTGTATCTGGGTGGAGGATTACGGACATCGTCATCAGGCTTCGGGATATCGTGACGTATTTTATGTGTTCATAGCCAAAGCAGAAGATCAGCACAGAATTTAATATAAAAGTCCCGGACAGCAGCCATGTGATGCAGCATGCTTGCATGCGGAGGCACATGGATATTGGACGGGCTAACCTGTATGAGCAAGCAGGCCAACAGGCCGGATTGCGAATACAGGTTGTGATTGCGGGAGCATGAAATGCGGAGCAATCAACTTTTAAAAAGTCCCGGATAGCAGCCATGTGATGCAGCATGCTTGCATGCGGAGACACATGGATATTGGACGGGCTAACCTGTTAGAGACGGGTTCATCCCTGTTTATGGCCTTGACAAATAAGAACATATGTTCTATATTAGTGTAACCAACAAGAACATATGATCGGATTTGAGCAAGATAAACAGGGAGGGTGCCATGATCGTACAGGAATCCATGAGTCTCATGCAAAAACTGGAAATATTGTCAGACGCGGCAAAATATGATGTTGCCTGTACCTCAAGTGGAACAGAGCGGAAAGGTGACGGCACTGGTATCGGAAACAGCATTCAGGCCGGAATTTGTCATAGCTTTGCCGGGGACGGACGTTGTATCAGTCTTTTGAAGGTCCTTTACACCAATGAATGTGTCTATGACTGCAAATATTGTATCAACAGGGCGTCGAATGACGTCGTCCGAACAAGCTTTACGCCGGAGGAAATCAGCAGACTCACCATAGAATTTTACAGAAGGAATTATATCGAGGGACTGTTTCTGAGTTCCGGCGTAAAAGGCAGCCCGGATGCCACAATGGAAGAAATGATCCGCGCAGTGGAGCTGCTAAGGACAAAATACCGCTTTCAGGGCTATATTCACATGAAAGCCATCCCGGGAGCGTCGCCGGAGCTGATCGAGCGTGCCGGCTTTCTGGCAGACAGGATGAGTATCAATCTGGAGCTTCCCACGGCCGAAGGGCTTCGCAGACTTGCACCGAACAAAACCAGGAAGACGATTCTGAAACCCATGAAGCAGATTCAGGTTCGTCATATGGAAAACAAACAGGAACTGGTGCTGTACCGCCATGCGCCCAGATTTGTTCCGGCAGGGCAGAGCACCCAGATGATCATTGGAGCAACGGGAGAAAGCGACTATCAGATCGTTTCCGCGGCGGAGGCCATGTACCAGCAGTATTCTCTGAAACGGGTGTTTTATTCGGCCTTTGTGGCGGTCAATCAGGACAATACGCTGCCTGTGCTGCCTCAGGGGCCGCCTCTTCTTCGGGAGCACAGGCTGTACCAGGCAGACTGGCTTCTTCGCTTTTATGGATTCCAGGCATCGGAGCTTTTGTCCGATGCGCATCCAAATTTTAACCTGCTCCTGGATCCGAAATGTGACTGGGCCGTGAGCCACCTGGAAAATTTTCCTGTGGAGATCAATACGGCAGATTACCGGACACTTCTTCGGGTTCCCGGTATCGGGGAAAAATCGGCATCCAGGATCCTGGGGGCAAGAAGATACCATTCTCTGGATTTTGAGGATCTGAAAAAAATAGGTGTGGTTCTGAAGCGGGCACTGTATTTTATTACCTGTCGTGGAAAGATGATGTATCCCATCCGTCTGGAAGAGGACTATATTGTGAGAAATCTTCTGGATCCTTCCGTTCGGATGCCTGTGCCGGCGTCTGAGGTGACGTACCGGCAGCTCTCTCTGTTTGAAGATCTGGCTCTGGCCGGTCAGAAGGGAGGGATGGGCGTATGAATACGGAATGTGAAATGACCGCAAGGAAAGCCATACTGGTATGTGAAGACAGCCTGGAGGGGATTTTTACTTCTGTGTATGAAGGCTGGACGCTGGAAAATCATGGAGAAAAGGTACAGATCTCCGTCAGAGAGCCTGATTATCCGGATTTTTTCACCAGAGTCTGTCCGGTGACGTCAGATACACAGAAGGCAGAAAAAGTGTTGAGAACCATTCGCGACAAACTGGGGCAGCGGACCTATGAAGCACTTTGCTTTACAGCGGTGTCCTGTCATCCGGAAAAGGGAACGCTGGTATTTCGGGTACTCCGTCAGGCTATTTCCGGCAGGCGGTTTGACAGGCGGATCATGGACAATATGGCGGATCCTTCGGTAAATCTTACTGCAAAACTGAGGATCCGTGTATGGCATGAGATTCATCGGTTTTATGGATTTGTCCGTTTTCGGGAGATCAGCGGAAAGGTTCTGCTGGCGAAAATCCGTCCGGAAAACGATATTCTGGAGATGCTGGCGCCCCACTTTTCCGATCGTTGTCCAAATGAAAACTGGATGATCCTGGACTCCGGACGCCAAAAGGTGCTTCTGCATCCGCAGGGAGGTGTCTGTTCGGTCTACAAGGATACAGGAACTCTGTCTCAGATCAATGCGTCCCTGTGTGAAAAGGATCTGTATGAGGACCTGTGGAAAGGATTCTGCAGAAGCATTACCATACAGGAACGGAAAAATCCGCACCTTCAGCAGCAGCTTCTTCCGTTAAAATTTCGTTTAAATATGCATGAATTTTCATGATATACATTGTGTGATGTAATAAAGATAAACGGTCGAAACCTCTCGAATTTGTGAAATGTGTTGAAAAAATTGAATAATTTTTTAACACTATTGACAATGAATTCTATCGGTGGCAAAATACGCATAAGATGTAATCGATTACAGAAAATGCATCGATTATCTCTGGAATGCATATTTATGTAATAAACCTGTCAGGCAGTCAGGCTGTAATACCGGCCTGCATGTATAAGGAGGATGATGACCATGACAGAGCATCACATTAAATTTCGGGAAGCGGAAGATGTAAGGGAGTTTGTCAATGCTGCAAGCAAATGCGATTTTGATATCGATAATTTTTATAATCGAATAAATATCGATCCAAAATAATTTCTTGAATCCTCAGTATGGATCTTACAAGAGTTATGACCGTAAAATGTTATGGTGAGGATCCGAAATTTAATAAGACAATCTCAAAGTTTGCTGTTGTGTAAAGAAATCAAAAATCTCCGGATGGAGAGGGATATGTGAATTCAATACTGTGAACCTGCTGATAAAGATGCCAAAGAAGGTATGTCTGACGAAAACCTGACTGCCTTCTTTTTTATTTTCAAATATCATAAAACATGATATCATGAAAAAAGAGATTCGATGAATGATGCGGCGGCAGGCGGTCAGGCCTGCAAAAAACGACAAAGGCAGGAAGTTAGTATGGAAAAGCCGGTAACAGGTATTTCCGTGAGAAATCTGGTGGAATTCATTCTGCGAAGCGGAGACCTTGACAGCAGACGGGGCTCCATGGATAAAGAGGCCATGCAGAAGGGAAGCAGGATTCACAGAAAAATACAGAAACAGATGGGGAGTGCCTACCGTGCGGAGGTGTCTCTGAAAAAAGATACAGAATATCCGGATCTGATTCTCCGGGTGGAAGGACGGGCAGACGGAATCTTTTCGGAAGACGGGAAAGTTTTTATCGATGAAATCAAAGGAATGTACGCCAGACTGGAGCTGATGGAGGCCCCGGTGGGAGTCCATCGTGCGCAGGCGATGTGCTATGCTCATATCTATGCGGAGCTGGAAGGACTTACGGAAATCGGTGTTCAGATGACGTATGCAAATCTGGAAACAGAAGAGATCCGCCGTTTTCGGGAAACATTTTCGGCAGAAGAACTGAAAATCTGGTACAGAGATCTGACAGACGCCTACCATCAATGGGTATCCTATCGCCAGGAATGGAGAAAGATCCGCAGAGAATCCATGGAACATCTGGAATTTCCGTTTCCGTACCGGGATGGCCAGAGGAAAATGGTGAGCAGCGTGTATCATACCATATCGGAAGGAAAGCAGATCTTTATTCAGGCACCTACCGGAGTTGGAAAAACGATGTCCACAGTGTTTCCAGCAGTACGGGCCATCGGAGAAGGAAAGGGGGAAATGCTGTTTTATCTGACTGCAAAAACGATCACCAGAACGGTGGCTGAAGAAGCATTTTCCATTCTTGCCGGGAATGGACTGAAGTTTCAGGTGATCACCATTACGGCAAAGGAAAAGCTCTGCTGTCTGGAAAAACCGGAGTGCAGTCCGGAAGCATGCCCACGGGCAGCCGGACATTATGACAGAGTAAATCAGGCAGTTTATGAATTGTGGACGTCATGTCAGACATTTAACAGAAATGTGATTCTGGAGCATGCGGAGAAATGGCAGGTATGTCCCTTCGAGATGTGTCTGGACCTTGCCCTGTGGGTGGATGGCGTCATATGCGACTACAATTATGTGTTTGATCCCAATGTTCATCTGAAACGTTTTTTCGGCGACAGTGTATCAGGAGACTACCTGTTTCTCATCGACGAGGCGCATAATCTGGTGGAACGGGGACGGGAAATGTTCAGTGCATCTCTTTGCCGGGAGGATGTTCTGACAGTAAAAAAGAAAGTAAAGGATGCTGCGCCCAGGCTTGCCAGGGTTCTTGGAAAAGTGAACCGGCAGCTTCTGGAGCTTGAGAAGGAATGTGATACCGTGCAGGTTCTGGAAAATCCCGGGATGCTTCCTTTGAGTCTTTTGACGGTGCAGGGAGAGATGGATGCGTTTTTCGAGGAGCAGACAGGCAGGGAAGTCCCGGAAGAGGTAATGGACTTTTATTTTTCCGTCAGAGATTTTCTGAATATTGCAGAGCTTCTGGATGAACATTATGTGGTGTATACGGAAAAAGAACCGGGCAAAAAAATCCGCATGCGTTTATTCTGTGTGAATCCGGCTGCCAATCTGGGAGAAGCTCTGAAAAAGGGAAGGAGTACTGTGTTTTTTTCTGCGACGCTCCTTCCCATGGAATATTACCGGAAACTGTTAAGCAGCAGAGATGATGACTTTGGAATCTATGTCCTCTCGCCCTTTTCCCGGAAAAAAAGATGCATTCTGACGGCTGTGGATGTGAGCAGCCGGTATACACGGAGAACTTATGAGGAATATCGGAAAATTGCCAGATATATTGCGGAAATGGCATGGCAGAAAAAGGGAAATTACATGGTATTCTTTCCATCTTATAGGCTTATGGAGGATGTCTGGCAGGTCTATGAACAGGAGTTTTCTGTGGACTGGGTCAGATGTATCCGGCAGACTGCATCCATGAATGAACAGGAGCGGGAAAGCTTTCTCCGGGAGTTCCGGGAGCAGAAAGAAACACTGTTGGGGTTTTGCGTGCTGGGAGGGATTTTTTCGGAAGGAATCGATCTGATCGGGGATCGTCTGATCGGTGCGGTGATCGTTGGCACCGGACTGCCTCAGGTGGGCACAGAACGTGAAATCCTGAAAAATTATTATGATTCCAGGGGAGAAGATGGATTTGCCTATGCTTACCGGTATCCCGGGATGAACAAGGTCCTTCAGGCGGCCGGACGTGTCATCCGCACAAAAGAGGACGTGGGGACGATCCTGCTGCTGGATGACCGGTTTGGAAATCCGGAGTACAGAGAGCTGTTTCCTGTGGAATGGCAGGATATGAAAAGATGCCGTCTCAACAGTGTGAAAGGGCTTCTGGAAGAGTTCTGGGCAGGCATCCCGGAGATCGGAAAACAGAAAAACCCGGAGACCGGAAAACAGAAAAATCTTGACAGATAAGAATATTTCGATATACTTTTATCTGTAAAATCAGAGGAGGAAAAACTTATGTGTGGAATTGTTGGCTATATCGGAGAACAGCAGGCTGCACCGATTCTTCTGGACGGACTTTCCAAGCTGGAGTACCGCGGATATGATTCTGCCGGCATTGCAGTTTATGATGGACAGAAGATTGAAATGCAGAAGGTAATGGGGCGCCTGAAGGTCCTGGAAGAGCTTACTCACGGCGGGGAAACCATGCCGGGTACGGTGGGAATCGGTCATACACGCTGGGCAACTCATGGCTGTCCTTCTGATACGAATGCACATCCCCATTTTAATAAAGATCATTCGATTGTGGTGGTTCACAACGGGATCATTGAAAACTATTCAAAGCTGAAAAAGAAACTGGAGGCAAAGGGCTACCAGTTTTTATCCGAGACAGATACAGAAGTTCTGGTGCATCTTCTGACAGAATACTATGACGGAGATCCGGTTTCTGCCATTGAGAAGGTTATGCAGAGGGTAGAAGGCTCCTATGCGCTGGGCATTATGTTCCTGGATCATCCGAATCATATCTATGCGGCACGTAAGGACAGCCCGCTGATCGTTGGCTCAAGCAGTGTGGGAAATCTGATCGCTTCCGATGTGCCTGCAGTTTTGAAATATACCAGAAATGTATATTATATGGAAAATGAGGAGATCGTCTGCCTCTCCAGAGAGCATATCCGTTTTTATAATATTGACGGAGAAAGTCTGGAAAAGACTCCGACTGCCATTGAGTGGGATATTGATGCGGCAGAAAAAGGCGGCTATGAGCATTTCATGCTGAAGGAAATATATGAGCAGCCGAAAGCTGTCCGTGATACCTTAAACCCCCGTCTGAAGGAAAACGATGTTGTCATTGATGAGCTGGGCATGACGGATGAGGAGATCCGGAATATCAGAAAGGTTACGATCGTGGCCTGCGGATCCGCTTATCATGCAGGAATGACGGCAAAATATGTGATGGAAGGGATGGCAAGAATTCCTGTGGAAGTGGATCTTGCCAGTGAGTTCCGCTATCGGAATCCCATTTACGGGGAGGGAACCCTGGTAATCATCATCAGCCAGTCGGGAGAAACAGCCGATTCTCTGGCTGCGCTCCGGGAAGCAAAAAAGAATGGTGTCCGTGTTCTGGGAATCGTGAATGTTGTGGGAAGTTCCATTGCCAGAGAAGCAGATAATGTAATGTATACCTGGGCGGGTCCGGAAATCTCTGTGGCTACGACCAAGGCATACAGTGCGCAGATCGCTGCCCTGTATCTCCTTTCTTTGAAATTTGCAAAGGTACGTGGTACAATTTCCACAGAGGAATTTCTCCGGCTGAAATCCGATCTGGAGCAGCTTCCGGAGCAGATCGAAACACTTCTTGGCATGAAGGAAAAGATTCAGAGATTTGCCAATCGTTATCTGGCCGCAGACCACATGTTCTTTATCGGGCGCGGCGTGGATTATGCCATTGCCCTGGAAGGGTCTCTGAAGCTGAAAGAGATTTCCTATGTGCATTCGGAAGCTTATGCAGCAGGAGAATTAAAGCATGGAACGATTTCTCTGATCGAGGATGGTACCCTGGTGGTTGCAGTTGCCACACAGGAACAGCTTTATCCAAAGACCATCAGTAATATTGTGGAGGTAAAGACCAGAGGGGCATTTGTTATGGCTGTGACCAATTTCGGACATAAGGAAATTGAAAAAACGGCGGATTATGTCATTTATATCCCGAAAACAAGCAGTTACTTTACAAATTCCCTTGCGATTATTCCGCTTCAGCTTTTTGGATATTATGTATCCCTGGGAAGAGGTCTGGATGTGGACAAGCCGAGGAATCTTGCAAAATCAGTAACCGTGGAATAAAGAAAACAGACGGTGGATTCTGCCAAAAGTCTCTTATGCACGGCAGATGCAGGAAGTGATTCGGCAGCGATGGCTGTGCAAAGGAGAAAAAAATGAACATACACAAAAAATGTGGGAGTGCCGGGATCCTGCTTGGAATAGTTCTGATGTGGATCATGTGCTCCCGGACGGTTTTTGGCGCAGAGAGCAGCGGCAATGTGCTTTTTTCCCTGACAGAAGAATCTCAGGTAACGCCGATTTCTGATCAGAGCGGAACATATCTGCTGAAAGGGGAAGGATTTTACTGCCTGAATGAGGATGGCAGCAGACATGCTCAGGAGGCGGTACATTACTTTGATCATGTCACGATAGACGGAACCGTTTTTCACGGATATTATTACCATGATGCCGAAGGAAAGTACAGGGCAGGGAATGGGCATATTGTTGTGATGAAGCAGATTGCCTGCCGGGAGGAGATTTTTGACGGCATTTATATGGTCCAGAATCTGGGAAAAATGTCTGCAGCTCCTCAGGTACATTACCTGAATAATCTGACGGTAGAAAAAAATGTGTTTCATGGCTATTACTTTTTTGATGAAAAAGGACGCCTTGTGACGGAAAATGGAATTCATCAGGTGGAAATGGTCTGCAATGGACTGAGCTTTTCCGGGAGTTACTATTTCGGAGGGCCGAATGGAGCTCTTTTGCAGGAAGCAGGTACGACCCCGGAAGGATTTCCTGTGGAAAGCGACGGAAAGGTGACCGGTCTGGATGAACTGGGAATGAGCCATCTTCAGCCGCGGCTGGAAACTATGCTTGCAGGCTATGAGGGAACGTGGAGTGTTTATATCCAGAATCTTGGTACGGGAGAGGAAATTCTCCTGAATGACCAGCCCCTGTATTCGGCCAGTCTGATTAAGGCATTTACTCTGGCTGCTTCTTATCAGAACATGGAACAGGTTCTTGCAGATGAAGCAGCTCAAAAACAGCTTCCTGCCGGCAGTGAGGCTGCCCGGGAAAAGCTTCATGGTCTGCTTTGGAATATGATTGCAGTCAGTGATAACGAATCCTACAATGAAGTTGTCCGCCTGCAGACACCCTCCAATGATTTTCTGGAGGGAGCAGCGCTGATCAATCAATTTCTGGCAGAGCAGGGATACAGCCAGACAACGGTACAGAGCACCCTGCAGCCATCTTCTAGTGAGACGGTCAGTCTTGGCGGAAAGAATACCACCAGTGTCAGGGACTGCGGTCTGCTTTTGGAACGCATTTTTAAGGGAACCTGTGTCAGCCCGGAGGCATCACTGGAAATGCTGAACTTCTTTCTGGAACAGGAATGTGACTGGAAGATTCCGGAGGGAGTTCCGGAAGAAATCCGCGTGGCAAATAAAACCGGAGAAACAGACACCAGCCAGCATGATATTGCCATTGTCTACGGGCCGAAAATCACTTATATCCTGTGCGTAATGTCACAGGACTGCCCTAATGGAGATGTGGCCGTGGATCATATCCGGGAAATATCCAGAGTGGTTTATAATTATCTGAATCTGTAAAAAGCAGATGGGGTGTAGCAATACAAAAAAATTGCTTGACCCTTACAAATATTTAATATAGAATAGTAGCATCACAAGGTCAGGGGAGCGTTCCTGATTTCTGTTCAGGCGGATGTCCGGGGGAATGCTTCAGGCGAGAAGGGAGATTATTTTCATGAAAACAGTATATACAGATAAGGCTCCGGCAGCGATCGGACCATACAGCCAGGCAATGATTATGAACGGTGTTCTTTTCACTTCCGGTCAGATTCCGGTGGATCCGGCTACAGGAGAAATCGCCGGTGATACGATCCTTCAGCAGGCAGAACAGGTTATGAAAAATCTGGGTGCCGTTCTGGAAGAAGCCGGAACTTCTTTTGAAAATGTGGTAAAAACCACCTGCTTCCTTGCAGATATGGGTGATTTTGCAGCATTTAATGAAGTTTATGCAAAATATTTTGTAAACAAACCGGCTCGTTCCTGCGTGGCAGTAAAAACACTTCCAAAGAATGTACTCTGCGAAGTGGAAGTTATTGCAGAAATTTAATAAATGCCATATTCAAATGCCTTTCGGATAAATTTTTCGGGAGGCATTTTTCATATCATGAGAAATTACTCCGTAATGTTCCTATGATTCTTGTATCAGATTTCCCGTTTTCCCTTGCCGGGAGTCATTGCTTTTTTGAGAAAAATCATGTATAATATCAGACTGTATTATTGTATCATATAGGGAAACTATTCAGAGGGGATATCCCGCGAGGCGTTTTCATGCATTTATGCATGAAAATCCCGAGACATACAAGCAAAAATCCCATCGCCGCAGGTGATTTTACATGGATTTTTGCTCGTAACTGTGAAGAAACTGAACAGTTACCATATAGAAAAGTCAGGAGGAGAAAAGAAACATGCGAGTCGATACGGATGATTTTGGCCGACCTTGCAGGTGCGGTAGGGAGCACCACGTAGACGTTAAGGAAATTGTAATTGAGGCAGGAGCAGCAGATGCTCTGGAAGAAGCCATGGCAGAGGGATATCTCAAGGAGTACATCTCTCCGCTTCTGATCTGTGACACCAATACCTATCAGGCCACAGAGGAACTTCTGGAAGAAATATATGACCGATGTCAGGTTCTTGTTCTGGATGCAGAAGGGCTTCATGCTGATAACTATGCAGTGGAAATTGTGGAAAATAACATGGAGGACGATATTGATCTGATTCTTGCCGTAGGGGGAGGAACCATTCATGATATCAGCCGTTATGTGGCTTCACAATACCGGATTCCCTTTGTTTCCGTGCCGACCGCAGCAAGTGTGGATGGGTTCGTATCTACGGTAGCGGCAATGACATGGGACGGACTGAAGAAAACCGTTCCGGCGGCGGCGCCTTTGGCCGTATTTGCTGATACCAGAATTTTCGCAAAGGCACCCGGGCGTTTAAATGCTTCGGGAGTATCTGATTTATTTGGAAAATACATTTGCCTGGCAGACTGGAAGATTTCCAGACTTCTGACGGGAGAATATTATTGTGAATATGTCACGGAGCTTGAAGAAAAAGCGCTCCGTACTGTAAAATCCTGTCTGCGTGATATCGCGCAGGGAGACGAGGACAGCTGCGAAAACCTGATGTATGCACTGATCCTTTCAGGACTGGCCATGCAGATGGTGGGTAACTCCCGCCCGGCCTCCTGTGCGGAACATCACCTTTCGCATCTCTGGGAGATGGAGGTAATCAACCCGCATCTGGATGCGCTTCATGGAGAAAAGGTTTCCGTGGGGACCATGGTGGTGCTGGAAGAGTACAAGAAAATTGCACATGCCATCCGAAAAGGACGGTGCCATGTGGTGCCCTGGCAGGGACTGGAGACGGAGCTTCTTGAGGAAACCTTTGGCAAAAAGGGAATTCTTGAGGGGATTCTGAAAGAAAATGAACCGGAGCTTCTGGAAAAAGTGGATCCCTCCAGGCTGGAGGAGGCACTTGAGGACATTGCAGATATCATTGATGATCTTCCGGAAGAACGGGAGATGGAACATATGCTGGAAAAGGCCGGATGCTGCAGGACTCTTGGCGATATCGGCCTGAAAGAGGAGATCCGGGAAAAAAGCCTGGCACTGGCTCCTTATGTGCGCAGAAGGCTGAGCCTGCTCCGGATAAGGAAAATGCTGAAAATTGAGGGAGAAAGCGTATGAGAATCGGAATGGGATATGATGTGCACAGGCTGACAGAAGGAAGGGATCTGATCCTGGGCGGTGTGAAGATCGAATGGGAAAAGGGGCTGTTGGGACATTCGGATGCGGATGTTCTGATTCATGCCGTGATGGATGCACTCCTGGGAGCAGCTGCTCTGGGAGATATCGGAAAACACTTTCCGGATACGGATCCTGCATATAAGGGAATCTCAAGCATTCTTCTTTTGAAGCATGTGGCAAATCTCCTGAAAGAAAACGGATATACGGTAGGGAACATCGATGCCACGATCATTGCCCAGAAACCGAAGATGGCGCCGCATATTCCAAAGATGCGGGAGAATATGGCGGATGCCATGGGAATCCCGGCGGACAGGCTGAATATCAAGGCAACAACGGAAGAAGGACTGGGCTTTACCGGACGGGGCGAGGGTATCGCTTCTCAGGCAGTCTGCCTTCTGGAAGAAATATAAAACTGGAGGAAATGAAAGATGAAACTGTTTAATACTCTTACCCGGAGAAAAGAGGAATTTGTACCTCTGGAAGAGGGAAAAGTCCGGATGTATGTATGCGGACCAACCGTATATAATCTGATTCACATCGGAAACGCACGCCCCATGATCATATTTGATACGGTGCGCCGCTATATGGAATATAAAGGTTATGAAGTAAATTACGTTTCCAATTTTACCGACGTGGATGACAAGATCATTAAAAAAGCCATCGAAGAAGGCGTCAGCGCAGAGGAAATTTCCACCCGTTATATTGCAGAATGCAAAAAGGATATGGAAGGCATGAATGTAAAACCTGCCACAACCCATCCTCTGGCAACCCAGGAGATCGATGGAATGATCGAGATGATCCGGACACTGATCGATAAGGGCTATGCTTATCCGGCAGCAGACGGTACGGTTTATTTCCGCGTCAAGAATTTTAAAGAGTATGGAAAGCTTTCTCATAAAAATCTGGATGATCTTCAGTCCGGTTTCCGTGCTTTGCAGGTATCCGGTGAGGAACAGAAAGAGGATCCCATGGATTTTGTACTCTGGAAGCCAAAGAAAGAGGGAGAGCCTTTCTGGACGTCTCCATGGTGTGACGGACGTCCGGGATGGCATATTGAGTGCTCTGTAATGTCAAAGAAATATCTTGGAGAAGAAATTGATATCCATGCAGGAGGGGAGGATCTGATCTTCCCGCACCACGAAAATGAAATCGCTCAGAGCGAATGCTGTAATGGAAAAATCTTTGCAAAGTACTGGATGCACAATGCATTTTTAAATATCGACAACAAAAAAATGTCCAAATCTCTGGGCAATTTCCGCACTGTCCGCGAGATCAGCCAGCAGTATGATCTTCAGGTGCTTCGTTTCTTCATGCTGAATGCCCATTACAGAAGTCCGCTGAATTTCAGCGCAGATCTGATGGAGGCATCCAAGAATGCGCTTGAGCGTATTGTGGAAGCCGGTGCGCGCCTGAAAGACCGCATCGCTGCTGCATCCGTGGAAGCTGCTTCGGAAAGTGAAAAGGAACTTCTGAAAACAGCAGAATCCTTCACGGCAAAATTTGAAGAGGCCATGGATGATGACTTTAATACGGCTGATGCGCTTGCTGCCGTATTTGAACTGGTCAAATTCGCCAACACCAATGTGACGGAAGGGGCATCCCGTGAGATGGCATCCGCTGTCTATGAACAGCTTATCAGGCTTTGTGACATCCTGGGCCTGATTGTAGAGCGTAAAGAAGAAATTCTCGACCAGGAAATCGAAGACCTGATTGCAGAGCGTCAGGCTGCAAGAAAAGAGAAGAACTTCGCAAGAGCAGATGAAATTCGTGACCTGCTTCTGGAAAAGGGAATTATTCTCAAGGATACCCGAGAAGGAGTAAAATGGACACGAGCATAAATTTTTTGAAAGAGATGTTTCAGCTGGAGGATAGGGACTTACGGACCTATTCTCCTTTAACGCTTGCTTATATCGGAGACGGGATCTATGATCTGGTGATCCGGACCATTCTGGTAAAAAAGGGAAACTGTCCGGTGAATCAGCTTCACAGACGTGCCAGCAGTCTGGTAAAGGCTTCGGCACAGTCGGCCATGATGGAGATCCTGGAGCCTGTGCTTACCGAGGAAGAGCATAGCGTATACCGAAGGGGCAGAAATGCTCATTCTGCAACCATGGCAAAAAATGCGACCATGGCGGATTATCGAAGAGCGACAGGCTTTGAGGCACTTATGGGCTATCTGTATTTAAAAGAAGACTATCAGAGAATGCTGGAGCTGATCCGGCTTGGATTGGGAGAGGAGAAATTATGAGTGAACAGATTGAAGGACGCAATGCGGTTCTGGAAGCATTTCGTTCCGGAAAAAGTGTGGATAAACTGTTCCTTCTGGACGGCTGCCAGGATGGCCCTGTGCGTACGATCGCCAGGGAAGCACGGAAAAAAGATACCATTGTCACCTATGTTTCCAGGGAACGTCTGGATCAGTTAAGCCAGACCGGTGCCCATCAGGGAGTGATCGCCCAAGTAGCTGCTTATGAGTATGCTTCCGTGGAGGATATTCTTGCAAAGGCAGCGGAAAAAGGAGAACCTCCGTTTATTTTTATTCTGGATAATATTGAGGATCCCCATAATCTTGGCGCAATCATTCGTACAGCAAACCTGGCCGGGGCACATGGAGTGATCATTCCCAAACGCCATGCGGCAGGCCTTACTTCCACTGTGGCAAAAACATCTGCAGGAGCTCTGATGTATACACCTGTTGCAAAGGTGACAAATCTTGGGAGAACCATTGATGAACTGAAAAAAGAGGGAATCTGGTTTGTATGCGCGGATATGGGAGGAGAAACCATGTATCGCGTAAACCTTACCGGGCCGATCGGTCTTGTGGTTGGAAACGAAGGGGAGGGCGTCAGCCGTCTGATCCGTGAAAAATGTGATTTTACAGCATCCATTCCTATGAAGGGAGATATTGACTCGCTGAATGCATCTGTGGCGGCAGGTGTTCTCGCCTATGAAATTGTGAGACAGCGTCTGAATGCCTGAGGACACCTTCCTTCATATCCGCCTGTGAGAAAGAAAAGGGGAAAAGCGTCAGAATGGAAACAGAAGCGATCCGTTATGAGGAATGCTCAGACGAAGAGCTGATTCTTCGGGAACGTCAGGGTGAGCGGGAAATCACCGATTATCTGGTGGAAAAATATAAAGAGCTTGTGCGTATCCGGGCACATACCATGTATCTTATGGGCGGAGAAAAGGACGATCTGATCCAGGAGGGGATGATTGGCCTTTTTAAAGCTGTCCGGGATTACCAGCCGAACCGTGATACGTCCTTCCGGACCTTTGCCGCTCTTTGTATTGACAGGCAGCTTTATACTGCAATCCAGGGCTGCCACCGTCAGAAGCACCTTCCTCTGAATACGTATGTTCCTCTTGATGCCGGGGAGGACTCTGTTCTGCAGGATCACTGGTCGGAAAATCCTGAGACGATTATGATCGACCGGGAAAATGCGGAAACTCTGATGCAGGGAATTCGAAAAATGCTGAGTCCCATGGAAAATCAGGTGCTTACGTATTATCTGGACGGATACACTTATATGCAGATGGGTGAATTTCTGAATAAATCACCAAAATCCATGTACAATGCTCTTCAGAGAATTCGTGAAAAGATCAGAAATTATCTGGAACATCTGAAAAGCGCAGAACAGAATCAAAGAGGAACAGAAACAGAACCTCAGAGAAAACGTGCAGAAAAAGAGAAAGAAGAAAAAGAGAAAAAAGAGAAAATACAAAAAAATGAAAATAAGGGTTGACATTTTCTTTTTCATCTGGTAATATAATCAACTGTGAGCGGTAAATACCGCTTCAAAAGAAAGTTGCTGCTGTGGCTCAGTCGGTAGAGCGTCGCCTTGGTAAGGCGGAGGTCACGGGTTCAATTCCCGTCAGCAGCTTTTTTCATGCCCAAAATTCCTAGTACATCGTATCTTAAATAACTAGACCGAATACTTGCCCGTTTTTCCGATAGCACCATTCAAAAAGCCTCGTCGTAGCCCACTACGCCTGCGTTTTTTGAATAGCACTCTCAAAAAAACGTTCTGCGTATTAGTCCAGTTATTTTGCGAACGATGTACTAGGTTTTATGCGGCTTTCCAGACTTGAGAAAATTTTGGAAGTTCAAAAGGTAATCAAAAAGGTAATCAAACATGTGTTTGGGCTATTTTTAGAAGGGAGAAGTGGCATAGCTTCCGCAAAAAAACGAATAGTTATGGATAAAACAACACAAAACTGTTTAAAACCTCGGGAAAGATTTTATTGTGATTTTTGAAGAGATATGATATATTATAGATAAAGGGAGAGCCATAGAAGCGGCTACCCTCTCAAAAAACAACTAACTACAACATTTTATGCATAGCCGTCACTAGTGCGAGTAGTGGCGGCTATTTTCTACCCTTGAAGATTGTGTAACACAATCCAACAAGAGCAACAATGAAGATACAAAACTGAATCAAATCAGAATATGTAACCATTGGCAAGCCCTCCTTCCTATAGTCTGGAGGGTTAGCCCCTCCGGTGAAAGAGGGTAAGCCGCCTTGTTTCCATGGTCTCCCATGGAGATAGTATATCATAGAACAAAATGTACATCAATAATATTCTGGAAGTGTTGTACAGATCACCGGGAAATCAGGAACAGATCAGAAATATCATAACGGCAGCAGGCTGCCGGAGCGTGTTACTGAACGAAGTGAACAATTTTTTCAATGATCCGGAAAAAAATCATATAGTCTCTTTAAAAATAGGACAGTTTATGATAAAATAACACTTTAACAGAGCTTATTACAGAATTGCGCAGAAGAAAGCGCAATAGAGACTCAGGAGGGCGAGAAATGGAGAATGAAACTGTTTCCAAGAATTTTATAGAAAATATTATCGATAAGGATCTGGCAGAGGGCGTTTATGACACCGTGCATACGCGTTTTCCGCCGGAACCAAATGGTTATCTTCATATCGGCCATGCAAAATCTATTTTGCTGAATTATGGACTTGCAAAAGAATACAACGGCAAATTCAATATGCGTTTTGACGATACCAACCCGACGAAAGAAAAAACGGAGTTCGTAGAATCAATCAAGGAAGATATCAAATGGTTGGGAGCAGACTGGGAAGACAGACTGTTCTTTGCTTCGGATTATTTTGACCAGATGTATGAGGCAGCGGTAAAGCTGATCAAAAAAGGCAAAGCATATGTTTGTGATCTGACAGCGGATGAGATCCGTGAATATCGCGGTACCCTGAAAGAACCAGGCAAAGAAAGTCCCTGGAGAAACCGCAGCATAGAAGAAAATCTGAAGCTTTTTGAAGAAATGAAAAACGGTGTTTATGAGGATGGAACCAAGGTACTTCGTGCAAAAATCGATATGGCTTCTCCGAATATGAATATGCGTGATCCTGTTATTTATCGTGTAGCGCATATGGCACACCACAATACAGGTGATAAATGGTGCATCTATCCGATGTATGATTTTGCGCATCCCATCGAGGATGCCATCGAAGGCATCACACATTCCATCTGTACTCTGGAGTTTGAGGATCACAGACCGCTTTACAACTGGGTTGTTCAGGAACTGGAGTATCCGCATCCGCCAAAACAGATTGAGTTTGCAAAGCTTTATCTGACCAACGTGGTAACTGGCAAGCGTTATATTAAAAAACTGGTGGAGGAAGGCATTGTAGATGGCTGGGATGATCCGCGCCTTGTTTCCATCGCTGCACTTCGCCGCCGCGGATACACACCGGAATCCATTCAGAAATTTGTGGATCTCTGTGGTGTGGCAAAGGCAAACAGCTCCGTGGATTATGCAATGCTGGAGTACTGTATCCGTGAGGATCTTAAGCTGAAACGTGCCCGTATGATGGCAGTCCTGGATCCGGTTCGTCTTGTAATTGACAATTATCCGGAAGGCCAGGTGGAATATCTGGAAGCTCCAAACAATATGGAAAACGAAGAGCTGGGAACCAGGAAGATTCCTTTCGGAAGAGAGCTCTTTATTGAAAGAGACGACTTTATGGTGGATCCGCCGAAAAAATATAAACGTATGTTTGTAGGAACGGAAGTACGTCTGATGAACGCATATTTTGTTACCTGTACCGGTTTTGAAGCAGATGATGACGGTACGGTTCATACGGTTCACTGCACCTACGATCCGGATACCAAAGGAGGAAACGCTCCGGATGGCCGCAAGGTAAAAGGAACAATTCACTGGGTAGAAGCAACCCAGGCCGGAAAAGCAGAAGTGCGTCTTTATGAGAATATTGTAGATGAGGAAAAAGGAGTATATAATAAAGAGGACGGAAGCCTCAATGTAAATCCTAATTCCCTGACAAAGGTAACTGCTTATGTGGAGCCTGCTCTGATGGAAGCAAAAGGATATGACAGTTTCCAGTTTGTACGAAACGGATTTTTCTGTGCCGATATCCGCGATTCCAGAGATGGTGCGCCTGTGTTTAACAGAATTGTATCACTGAAAAGCTCCTTCAAGCTTCCAAAGGCCTGAAAATTCCCGGACGGGAAAATAAATGGTATATCAAAGAGAAACGGCGGTGCTCCGCCTTCTCTTTGTTTATAAAAGCCGGTAAAAGCAGCCGGACGTAAAACTCATGAACCAATGTGGAGGGTAAAAACATGAAGAAACTTAATGTGGCAAAAAAAGATGCGTGCATGGCATGCAAAGCCTGTGAAATTGCCTGTTCAGAGGCATTTTACAAGGAGTTTAATGAAGAGTACTCCTGTATCCGTATCGGTGTTGCAAAGGATGGAGAAACTCCGAAGCCAACTGTATGTGTACAGTGCGGAAAATGCGCTAAGGCCTGTCCGGAAGGTGCGATCACCCAGAATGCAAAGGGCGTTTACATGATCAACAAGAAGAAATGTGTAGGCTGTGGAAAATGTGCGGAAGCCTGTCCGTTCCATGTTCTGGTAAAATCAGAAAAAGCAGAATATGCAAGCAAATGTATTGCGTGCGGAATTTGTGTAAAAGCCTGTCCTATGGAAGTGCTGGAGATCAAAGAAGCATAAGAGTATACATATCTGCAATATTATAAAAGAGCTGCCTTTGCTGGCAGCTCTTTTATAATTATTCGTAACTGTTCGGTACCTTCACAGTTACAATTATTCTTCTTCCGGACTTTCTTCAGCAGGAGCTTCTTCAGCAGAAGCCTCTTCAGAAGGAGTTTCTTCCTCAGGAGTGTCTTCAGCAGGGGATTCATCCAGGTCGTCTTCCTCTGTGGCTTCCTCCCATTCTTCGAAATCTTCCTGTTCTTTGTCTTCTTCAGCTTCTTCAGGAGTATCGAGATCATCGTCGAAATCGTCTTTGAAATCGTCATCAAAGTCATCGCTGGGTTTTTTCTTCATCACAACAGCGGCGATCGCCCCTGCTGCTGCAGCAGTAACTGCTCCCAATGCTAAAAGTCCCCAATATTTATTTGATTTTGCCATAATACCGTTCTCCTTTCAATTTATTGGCTGAGGTGCCGTAGGTATTTCATGGTTACGTTTGAGTTACTGTTCACTTTGCTCTCAGTAACGAGTTTGATTCATTTTGCAATGAGTTTCTATTATTTTACTACTTTTCAGTGAAAAAGAAAAGGGGAAGATGTGCGGAAATAAAAAAGGTTGCGACTTTTTTTGCACCTTGCTATACTATAACAGAAAAGAGGCGAAATTATGAATATGAAAAAAATTATACTGGCATCTGCTTCTCCGCGGCGTAAAGAGCTGCTGGAAAAAGCAGGTGTCATCTTTCAGGTGCTTCCCGGGAACGGAGAAGAACAGATTACGTCTTCGGATCCGGAAGACATTGTAAAAGAGCTTTCCCTTGGAAAGGCGCAGGCAGTGGAACCATTGGTAACGGAGGATGCGCTGATCATCGGCGCCGACACCATTGTGGTTTTCCGGGGAAGGATTCTGGGAAAGCCTGCAGATGCGGAGGATGCAGTACAGACACTGACCATGCTTCAGGGAAATACTCATCAGGTGTATACCGGAGTGACAGTGATTCAGAAGGAAGAAGGCAGGTGCCGGACATACTCTTTTGCAGAGTGTACGGATGTAACGTTTTATCCGGTGTCTCATGAAGAGATCCTGAAATACGTGGCAGGAGGAGAACCTTTTGATAAAGCGGGGAGCTACGGCATTCAGGGAGGTTTTGGCAAGTATGTAAAGGGAATCAGAGGAGACTATTCAAATGTGGTCGGACTGCCGGTAGCCCGTCTGCTGTATGAAATGAAACAGCAGGGAATTCAGCTTGCAGATTAAAATTTTACGAGGAAGAGAAAATGATAAAAGCATGTATTTTTGATCTTGACGGAACGCTGGCAGATACGCTGGAGTCCATGGCATATGTGGCAAATGTTATTATGAAAAAATTTGGTCTGAAAGAGCTCCCGGTAGACAATTTCCGGTATTACTCCGGAGAAGGCGCCAATATGCTTATGCGCCGCTGCCTGAAGGATGCGGGGGATCCGGAGCTTACCAGGTTTGACGAGGGACAGAGGCTTTACCGGGAAATGTTTGCGGCAGATCCCATGTATCGTGTGAAACATTATCCGGGGATGCCGGAAACTCTGCGGAGTCTGAAAGAGCAGGGCGTACGTCTTGCAGTCTGCTCGAACAAACCGCATCCGGCGGCAGTCAAGGTGATCGCCCAGATGTTTGACGGATTGTTTGATCTGGTGATCGGGCAGAGTGATGCGGTAAAAAGAAAACCCGCTCCCGACGGACCGCTTCTTGCAGCAAGGGAATTGGGGGTAACACCGGAAGAGTGTATGTACGTGGGAGATACAAGAACCGATATGCTTACCGGAAAGGCAGCAGAAATGTTTACTGTCGGAGCACTCTGGGGCTTTCGCGATCTGAAAGAACTTACAGAGAGCGGAGCAGATGCCGTTGCGGAGCAGCCGGCAGATCTTCTGAAACTGTTTGAGGAAAAAAACATTCATGATAAAGGAGAAAAAAGATGTATAAAAAAGAAAGCATAGATACCTTTTTGAAGAATCAGAGTCAGCTTTTTGATGAAAATGTTGCGGAAACGCCGGAAGAAGCAGAGGAGTTTCTGGAGGAATGTATGGCAGTGGAGGCAGATACCATTCAGGATGTGAGAAAATATCTGGATGGAGCAGGTGCTGATGTGGAAGGAATGTCAGATGACGAATTGAGAGATGCCTGTGAAGTGTTTGAACTTCCTTCCGGAAAATACCTGATCGTAGAAGGCTGACCGACAGGCGAAAATTCTATATAGTTCAGAAGATGGGAAAATGCAGATTACACTGACAGCGCTTACTATGATAAAATAGGCGTACCAAAAGATTATGATTACAGAATCACGGCAATCAATTTTGGAAAGATAAAGGAGGATGACTTATGAAGAAAACCAGAATTCTGGCAGTTGTGATGTCTGTGCTGATGATGATTTCCATGCTTCCTGCAATGGTATTTGCAGCAGCAGTTCCGGCAGGAGCATTGGGCGGCGAACTGAAAATCAAAGGTATTGCCGCTTTTGAACAGGAATTAAGTGCAGATTATAAAAAAGTTACACCGGAAGGAATAACAGATGATTATGTCACATTTCTCTGGCAGAGAAAAATTTCCGATAATGCCGAAGACCCGCTTGTGGAGCTGGGCAAGGAAAAAACATACAAAGTGACAGCCGAGGATGTGGGATATAAAATTGTCCTGACCATCACGGGACGCGAAGACATGGGCGTTACGGGATCACTGACAGTAACCAGCGATCCGGTACTTGCAGAGGTTCCGGCAGAGCTTCTGGCTCAGCTTCAGCAGGAAGAGGCAGCAGCACTTTCCGAAGAAGTTCAGACGGAAGGCGATTCCGTGAACCAGATTCCGGAAGGAGAAGTATACGAGGAACTGCCTGCAGAGAACACAGCATCCGAAGAACTGGCGATAGACGAAGAAATACTTTCTGAAGAAACGTCTTCTGAAGAAACATATTCCGAAGAAAACAACTCTGAGGAAGTGAATACGGATGCAGATGTGCAGGAAGAAACTTACGAAGATGAAGAACTGTTTCCTATCACGGAAATGAATGAAGAACTGTATCCTGTAGAAGAAATCTCCGAGGGGGATGAAGCAGAGCTGCGGGAGGAAGCACCTGTTTATTCTGCAGAGGCTGTCACGGGAGACGGTACGGGCGTCATTGATTTTGGAACGATCACCGCAGGAAAAGAATCTGAGATTGTTCCGGTGGAATTTTATGTGCAGAATACGGGTACCGGCACACTGAACTTCCCGGAGATCACTCCGGAGCGTTTTATGGTTCAGGACATTCAGGAACCTCTGGAACCGGGCGAAAAAGCGGTGCTTTGGATTGTTCCAAGAGAGGGCATCACGCCAGGTACTTATGAAGATGAGATCGTATATCAGGCCAATGAGGATGAAAATGCAAAAGCGTCTGTTGTTGCGAAGATCACAGTGACAGAGGCAGCACCGGAGGAACCGGCAGACGATCCGAATGAAACACTGGAACCGGCAGAAAATCCGGGACAGATCCAGGAGCCGGCAGACGATCCGGAACAGACACCGGAACCGACAGAAGAACCTGCAGCGACACCGGAACCGACAGAGGAACCTGCAGCAACACCTGAGCCGACAGTGATTTCAGTGGAAGCAGATCCTTCGGCAGTTGCATTTGACGGAATCACAGAGGGAGATCCGGTTCCGGAAGCAAAAACCATTACATTGAAAAACAGCGGAAATACGGAAGTCACTCTGGCAATCGAGGAAGCAGAGCAGTTCACGGCAGAAGGGACAAAGGATTTCCTGGTAAGCAGTCTGACAGCATCTGTTCTGCAGCCGGGCGAGACAGCATCCTTTACTGTACAGCCTAAGGGTGGCCTTAAGGCAGAGCATTATGTAAACGTGATCAAGATCGTCAGCGCTGTTGACGGTACGGAACTTGCGTCCGTAGAAGCATCTGTGGAAGTGGGCAAAAAGATGGTTCATAAATTAACGATAAGTCCGGATACGCTGGATTTCGGCAGCGCAATTCAGGGATATACAGAGGCTCCTAAGGCACAGAAGGTTACTGTTACCAACGATGGAAATGTCACAGAGGTTCTGGGACAGCCGGCAGGAACAAGCTTCACCGTAGGAGCACTGAGTGCTGTGGAACTGGCTCCCGGCAGCTCCACTACCTTTATGGTTCAGCCTGCGACAGGACTGGCAGCGGGGGAATATTACGAGACAATCATAGTTCCGTCAGAATCCGGCACGGAATGTAAATTTGTTGCTCTTCTGGATGTGGAACAGCAGGATACCTCCGTAAAGCTTACCGGTATTACCAGACCGCAGGATATTACAGGTCTGGAAAACGGAACAGAAAAGAAGGCAGAAGCAATGAAGCTTCCGTCAACGGTTGTTATTCAGACTTCCAATGGAGAAATGAAAGCTGCAGTTGCATGGGATGTAAACGGATGCGCATATGATCCGGCCGGCACGACCCAGCAGAGCTTCCGGGTAAACGGAACTGTGACTCTTCCGGCTGGTGTGACGAATCCATCCGGAATCAGCCTGGTAATTTCCGTCAATGTATCCGTAAATGGATATACAGCAAACATTGCATCTCCGGATAACAATCAGATTACCGGAATTACTCCAAACGGTGAATATCAGACAAAAGCAACCATTTCCTTTACAGCAGTAGGTGCAGGTATGGATAATGCAAGACCTCGTAAAGGTGATGTCAGATATCTTCCTCTGAACTGGACGGTTGTAAATACCAATACCTGGACAGGTGCTCCGTATGCAGCAAGTTTCGGAATGGGAAGAAGCGGTGAGTATACACTGAGTGTCGTATTCTCCCGTCAGGAATATGATGGAAGCAATTGGGTAACCAGCGGAGAACAGGATACGAAAAAAGTTTCCTTCCGTGTAGTAGACGGCTCTGGTGTTACACCTACCCCGACGCTGACTGCAGAACAGAAAGCAGCGGTTCAGACGGGAGATAATTCTCCGATCATTCCGCTGGTGATTGCGCTTGTTGTAGCAGTGCTCTGCATCGTAGGCGTAGTGGTATTCCGAAAAAAGAAATAATGTAAAAGAAGGACCATCTCTGTGAGACAGAGACAGTCAGTTTTCAGAAAAAGAAGGTACCAGGACCCGGTACCTTCTTTTTACTTCAGCAGAAAACCATAATCAATGCAATTACTAGCACTCAACGAAAATGAGTGCTAAATTTCTCTTGACATTTCTTCCAAGGAGTATTACTATACTATTTAACGAATCAGAAACAGCAGAAATACAAAACAGATTATAATAAAAAACCTAAAGGAGTGTGGATAACATGGCTGAAAAGCATGGTAATTTGTCAATTAACAGTGAAAATATTTTCCCGATTATTAAAAAGTGGTTGTATTCAGATCACGATATTTTTGTAAGGGAACTGATTTCCAATGGCTGCGATGCGATTACAAAACTTCGCAAGCTGGAAGTGATGGGAGAGTATTCTTTTCCGGAAAAGTATAAAGCCAGTATTCAGGTAATTGTGAATCCGGAAGAAAAGACACTGAAATTTATTGATACCGGTATTGGTATGACAGCCGATGAAGTAGAAGAATATATTACACAGATTGCTTTTTCAGGTGCAACAGAATTCCTGGAAAAATACAAGGACAAAACCTCGGATGATCAGATCATCGGACACTTCGGACTTGGATTTTATTCTGCGTTTATGGTTGCAGATGAAGTGCATATCGATACCCTTTCTTATAAAGAAGGAGCAGAACCGGTACACTGGAGCTGCGATGGCGGTACAGAATATGAGATGCAGACGGGAAATAAGGCAACGGTGGGAACAGAGATTACGTTGTTCCTGAATGAAGAAAGTGTGGAATTTGCCAACGAATACCGTATGCGTGAGGTAATTGAGAGATATTGTTCCTTTATGCCGGTGGAAATTTTCCTTTCCAAAGAAAATGCAGAGCAGCAGTATGAGACCATTGATGAAGCAGATCTGAGAGAAGATGACGTGATCGTTGAGCATATTCACGAGGATGCCAAAACAGAAGAAAAAGAGAATGAAAACGGCGAAAAAGAAATTGTTGAAATCTCTCCTGCGAAAGAACGTGTAAAGATCAATAAACGTCCCGTATCCTTAAGTGATACACATCCGCTTTGGATGAAGCATCCAAACGAGTGTACAGACGAGGAATATCGGGAATTTTACCGCAAGGTATTTATGGATTACAAAGAGCCGCTGTTCTGGATTCATCTGAATATGGACTATCCATTTAACCTGAAGGGAATCCTTTATTTCCCGAAAATCAATACCGAATATGATTCTGTAGAGGGAACCATTAAACTTTACAATAACCAGGTGTTTATCGCAGATAATATTAAAGAAGTCATTCCGGAATTCCTTCTTCTTCTGAAAGGTGTGATCGACTGTCCGGATCTTCCTCTGAATGTTTCCAGAAGTGCCCTTCAGAATGATGGCTTTGTAAAGAAAATTTCCGAATACATTGCCAAGAAAGTGGCCGATAAGCTTACCGGAATGTGTAAGACCGACAGAGAATCCTATGAGAGATACTGGGATGACATCAGCCCGTTTATCAAGTATGGATGCATCAAGGATACGAAGTTTGCCGATAAGATGAACGAATATCTTCTTTTTAAGAATCTGGATGGCAAATATCTTACTCTGAAGGACTGCATTGAAGAGAATAAAAAAGAAGCGCCGGCAACGGAAGAGGCTCAGACTGAGACTGCAGAAACCGAAGAGGCAGACAGCAAGGATTCCGAGCAGAAGGAACCGGAAAAAACCACGATTTTCTATGTGACAGATGAAGTACAGCAGAGCCAGTATATTAATATGTTTAAAGAGGCCGGCAAGGATGCGGTCGTTCTGAAACATAATATTGACAGTCCGTTTATCTCCCACCTGGAACAGCGTGATCAGACGATCCAGTTCAAACGAATCGATGCAGACCTTACAGAGGAGCTGCGGGAAGAGGGAGCAGCGGATGAAGAAATGGTAAAAACGCTTACCGATCTTTTCCGTAAGAGCCTGAATAAGGATAAGCTGGAAGTAAAGGTGGAGAAATTAAAGAATGCAAATACAGCTGCGATGATGACTCTTTCCGAAGAAAGCCGCCGTATGCAGGATATGATGAAGATGTACAACATGTACGGAATGGATCCGGGTATGTTCGGAGGCAGCGAAACACTTGTACTGAATGCGAACCATCCGCTGGTTCAGTATGTGGCTGGAAATACAGAAGGTGAGCACACCAAAGTGATCTGTGAACAGCTGTATGATCTGGCAATGCTCAGCCACAAACAGCTTTCGCCGGAAGAAATGACAAAATTTGTTAAGAGAAGCAATGATATTATGATGCTTCTTGTATAAGAAAAAAATGATTACCCCCGAAGAAGGTGCTAAAGACAGGACTTTTCTTCGGGGGTTCTATGTTAAAATAACAGATGAACCTGAAACAAAACTCGAAAAAGAACTCTTTTTGTCTGAATTCCTCGAGTTTTTTAAGAAAATCGAAAGCATTTTAATTTTGTCGTATAATGGAGAAAAACGTAAAAGAGGAGAGCAGTATGAAGGAAGTGTATCATCTGATTAGGAAGCTTGGGGCGACATCAAAGTACAAGGGCTATTACTATGTTGCAGAAGCCGTAAGAATTTGCATGGAACTTCAGGAGGAACCTGTCAGAATCACAAAGGATATTTATCCGCTGTTGGCTAAGAAATTTAAGTCTACCCCTATGAATATTGAGCACGACATTCGCACAGTAGTGAATGTCTGTTGGAATGGAAATAAAGGGTTCCTGGATTGCATTGCAGGATACCCGTTGATTTATAAACCGACAAATAGTGAATTTATTGATATGTTGGCATATTATCTTCTGGAAAAAGAAGACCATCAGGAAAAAATGTCTTCATGAACGCCTACAGCATTTCAAAAGCAATGGAGCAGCGGCGGAAAAAATCAATGACAATCTGATCCCATTGCTGTTCCGGAGCTTTATCGGGAATAAATGTTTTCAGAGAAAGCCCTGTGGTACAAATGAGTTCTTTGTTTCGATATTGAAAATTCAGATACATTCCGCCTATTTCCGGCGTATGGTATTTCTGTGAAAATTCCTGCTGTCTGGAAACGGGAGGCTGGAAAATGATTTTAAAGGAAACCGGTGTTTTTTTTCCGCGTATAATAGAATAGCAGTAAGGTTTGATGTCTTTCCATAAGGAATACTGCTGATTGGATTGATCGAGAAGGGCGCATTCATCCGTATCATAAAAAGCACGCTTTATTTTTCCGTCAATGGAAAAGGTGTTAAATGTGGTGATGACAGCCTCTGTCAGTTCCAGGGAATCAAATACCGTACCGATTAACAGCTGATTCATCATCTCTTTTATATCCAGAATTTTTAATGCGATCATGTTCGATACTCCTTCAATCATATTTAATGCTATTATAAAGCACATCTGAAAAAAAGAACAGAGTTTTTCGAAAAAGAC
>CAMBYR010000003.1 GCA_945872375.1 uncultured Blautia sp.
TGCATAATTTCTGTGCATCGCGGAGCGTGTTGCTGAGAACGGAGTGAACAGTAACAGGCTTTTCACCTTTTTCTTGCAGAAACGTCCTCCGCATATTATAATAGAGCGAACAGAGAAAAACAATACTTTTTAAAAGGAGAAGTGAAAAATGGCAAATCCAATCGTAACCATTACCATGGAAAACGGCGATGTGATGAAAGCAGAACTTTACCCGGAAATCGCCCCCAATACAGTCAACAATTTTATCAGCCTTGTAAAAAAAGGATTCTATGACGGTCTGATCTTTCACCGTGTTATCAACGGTTTCATGATTCAGGGCGGCTGTCCCGACGGAACCGGAATGGGCGGCCCCGGCTACTCCATCAAAGGAGAATTTACCAGAAACGGATTCCAGAACACGTTAAAACATACTTCCGGCGTTCTTTCCATGGCCAGAGCCATGAACCCCAACTCCGCAGGAAGCCAGTTCTTCATCATGCACAAGGACGCTCCCCATCTGGACGGGCAGTATGCAGCATTTGGCAAAATCACGGAAGGTATGGACGTGGTAAACCGTATCGCAGAAGAAGAAACAGACTACAGTGACAGACCTCTGGACGAACAGAAAATGAAAACCGTTACTGTGGAAACTTTTGAAACAGAATATCCGGAACCGGAGAAATACTGATCAAATGACTTCTGAAAGGGCTTCCTGTTCTTTCAGATTACAGCAAAAGCGTTCCGGCCGCAGTTCTCTGCGGCCGGAACGCCTTTTTATGATCTTCCGGCTATTGATTATTGATCGAACAGATGCACTTCTCCATTCAGCACCGCAAAATACAGCTCCCGCTCTTTCTGAAGCTTTGCACGTCCGTTGGTTCCCTCTGTAATCGCTTTCCGTACAGCACCCTCTTCCTCTGCCGGCACAAGGAGTTTCATGACCACCTTGTCGGTATACTCGGAGTCCAGTACAGGGATCTTCCGTTCACCGGCAATATACTGAATCCGCCCGATTCCCGTATAATCGGTAGTTACTTCCAGGGTAATGCCAAACTGCTTTTCAATGATTTTGCTGTTTTTCAATCCTTCCTGCACAGCTTTGGAGTATGCCCGCACAAGCCCGCCGGTTCCCAGAAGGATCCCCCCGAAATAACGGGTAACCACCACTGCAACATTATAGAGATCTTCACCGAGAATCACGTCCAACATAGGACGGCCTGCCGTGCCGGAGGGCTCTCCGTCGTCGCTGCAGCGGGTGTATTCCCGGTTCAGCCCCACAGAATACACGTAGCAGTTATGTCTTGCATCCCAATATTTCTTTTTTGTTTCCTCAATAAAAGCCAGTGCCTCTTCCTCCGACTCCACCAGCCGGACGCTGGCAATAAATCTCGATTTTTTTTCCGTAATTTCTCCTGTTCCGCCTTCCAGTATGGTCTTGTATCGTTCCAACATGCTCCGTGCCTCCGTTATTTCCTGATTACAGACGCGGAAATCCGGAATTCTATAATACAGAAAGAAATTTCCACGGCATCTGATTTCCAATATTGTACATTTTCTCCATGGTTTTTGTCAATGCTAATGAAATCAGACAGAAATAAATGTGAAGTTTTTATTTTAGACTTTATTTACGAAAATAGATTTGTTATAATAAAACGGATTATAGAAGGAGGATTACCATGAATTACGGAAAAAAATCGACCTCAAAGAAACGAAACTCTCTGATTTCCAGTTCCTCTATGCTGGGAAAGCGCGCCCATGTTTCGTTTATCAGAGTTTTATTTATATCCCTCATTACATTCTGTGTGGTCTGTGTATGTCTTGGCCTGGGTGCCTTTCACGGTGTCATTGATAATGCCCCGGATGTAGACAGTGTGGATATCATGCCTCTGGGATACGCTTCCTTCCTTTATGATGACCAGGGCAATCAGCTCCGCAAGCTTGCGGCTCCTGATTCCAACCGTCTGCCGGTATCCATTGAGCAGATCCCGCTGGATCTGCAGCATGCGGTAGTTGCCATCGAGGATGAACGTTTTTATGAACATAACGGAATTGATGTCAAGGGTATTCTTCGAGCTCTGATCCGCAATGTCACTTCCAGAGGAATCTCTGAAGGAGCCAGTACCATTACCCAGCAGCTTTTGAAAAACAACGTCTTTACCAACTGGACGGAGGAATCCACCTGGCTGGAACGTTTTACCCGAAAATTTCAGGAGCAGTATCTGGCCATTCAGATCGAACAGAAGATCAACGACAAGGATGTGATTCTGGAAAATTACCTGAACACCATCAACCTGGGAGCCGGAGCCTATGGCGTACAGGCCGCGGCGCGCCAGTATTTTAATAAAGATGTATGGGATCTGAATCTTTCCGAGTGTGCAACACTTGCAGGAATCACCCAGAACCCCAGCCGGTATGATCCTATTGAGAATCCAAAGGATAATGCCAAACGAAAAAAAGAAGTTCTCGATCATATGCTGGATCAGGAATACATCACACAGGCCCAGTACGATGAAGCTCTGAACGATGATGTCTATACACGCATTCAGATTGCCCAGGACGAAACCTCCGCTTCCCGGAATCAGGTTTACACCTATTTCGAGGATGAGCTTACGGATCAGGTTATCAACGATCTGATGAATATCAAGGGCTACACAAAGACACAGGCCCGCAACATGCTGTACAGCGGCGGTCTTAAGATATACACCACACAGGATCCCAATATTCAGGCAATCCTTGACGAAGAATATGCAAATCCTGCCAACTATCCGGAGCAGACCCAGTATCTTCTGGACTACGCTCTGACGGTAAAAGACCCATCCGGAAACGAAGCCAACTACAGCAAGGAAATGATGACCCTTTATTTCCGTGACCAGGATCCTTATTTCGATCTGCTCTTTGACTCTCCGGAAGAAGGTCAGGGCTATGTTGATCAGTATAAGGCAAATATCCTTGCAAACGGAAGCACCGTGGTTGCAGAACAGATCAGTTTTGCTCCGCAGCCACAGTCTTCTATGAGTGTGATCGATCAGTATACCGGTTATGTGAAAGCGATCGTCGGCGGACGAGGCGAAAAGACAGCCAGCCTGACGCTGAACCGTGCAACGGATTCCACCCGTCAGCCGGGTTCTACCTTTAAGATCCTGTCCACCTATGCTCCTGCCCTCAATGAACTGGGCATGTCTCTGGCTACCTCTTACGAGGATGAAGAGTACTTCTACCCCAGCGGAGCTCCGGTAAATAACGCAACACGTACCTACAACGGAACCACCACCATCCGTACAGCCATCCGCAATTCCATTAACGTCGTAGCGGTTAAATGTCTGGCAGATGTGACTCCGGAGCTTGGTCTGAAATATCTGGACAGCTTTGGATTTACCACCCTGGCACACGGCACAGACGCTGACCAGGATGCAAACGGAAACGTATGGAGTGATGCAAACCTTTCCACCGCACTTGGCGGTATCACTTACGGTGTCACAAATGTGGAGCTTTGCGCCGCATATGCATCCATCGCCAACGGCGGAAATTATATCAAGCCGATCTACTACACAAAGATTCTGGACCACAACGGAAATGTTCTGATTGAAAACACCTCTGCAGAGCGTTCCGTCCTCAAGGAAACCACTGCATGGCTCCTGACAAATGCCATGGAGGATGTTGTCCGCTATGGTACCGGTACCGCATGCCAGCTTGACAATATGTCTGTAGCCGGAAAAACAGGTACCACCGAGGAATACAACGACCTCTGGTTTGTGGGTTACACCCCATACTATACCTGTGCCGTATGGTCCGGATATGATGACAACGAAAAGCTTCCGGAATATGCCCGTAATTTCCACAAAAATCTCTGGAAACGCGTGATGACACGAATCCATTCAGGTTTGGAATATATGGAATTCCCACAGCCGGCAGGCGTGGAAAAATGCAGCATCTGTGAGGAAACTGGACTTCTTCCAAGAGCAGGCTGTCCGGTGATCACGGAATACTTTGATGTCGGCACGCTTCCTGATGAATACTGCGAACAGCACTTTTACGAAGAAGAGCCTGAGGAAGAAACAGACGAAGAAAAACAGGATGAAAATGGCGACCATCCCGATGAAGAAACAGGCGACGAAAACGGAGGCGATTACTCCGGAGACGGAGACTGGACCGAAGAAGCCGGTGAATGGGAAGAAGAAACCGGACAATATTATTACTATTATTAATCTAAACGGACATGGCTGCTGTCCGGGACTTTTATAATAAAAAAACCTGGCCCGATGGACCAGGTTTTTTCTGTTCTGACATTTTTTATGCGTCCTGAAGTACCAGGCGGGCAGATCCGTAAATTCCGGCATCATTTCCCAGCTTTGCAAGAACGATAGGCGTTTCTTTGCATACAGAGAACGCATATTGACGGTAGAATTTGCTGATGCAGTCGATCAGCGGCTGTCCTGCTTTGGATACACCGCCGCCAACAACGATGGTTTCCGGATCAACCACACAGGAGAAGATGGCAAGTGCGCGTCCCAGCTCGTCTCCCACTTTTTCCATGATACGTACAGCCACCGGATCGCCGTCCTTAAATGCATCCAGCACATCCTTTGCCGTAAGGATCTCTACATTGCGAAGAACACTGGCATCTGAAGATGCGCTCAGCTCTTTCTTTGCTGTACGAACAATTCCCGTTGCCGAAGCCACCTGCTCCAGACATCCCTTATTTCCACAATTGCAGGAATCCGTTTCATTGGGATCCATGGATGCATGACCTACCTCGCCGCCGGCGCCGTGATGACCGGATACCATTTTTCCATTTACAATGATACCGCCGCCCACACCGGTTCCAAGAGTTACCATAATTACATCGGAAGCGCCTTCTGCAGCACCCTTCCACGCCTCTCCAAGAGCTGCCACATTCGCATCATTTCCTGCTCTTGCGGGAAGCCCGGTAAGGTCGCTGAGCTGCTTTGCAACAGGGGTAAAGCCCCAGTAAAGATTTACCGCACAGAATACTTCTCCTTTATCATTGACCGGTCCGGGAATACCGATTCCCACACCTTCCACATCATCTTTGTCAATATCGCGCTCAACGATCTTTTTGGCAATGGTTTCTGCCACATCCGGAAGAATGGCAGTTCCCTTGTCGGCTGTTCTTGTAGGGATTTCCCATTTGTCCAGAAGCAGTCCGTCTGTCTGGAAAAGTCCGCATTTAATACTGGTTCCTCCTACGTCAATACCAAAGCAATATTTTTTCATATCCGTTTTTCCTTTCTCATCCTTTATTAATCTTCCCGTTTTCTGGCTATATTTGCCTGAACACGTTTGTAAAGCTCTTCTGCGGCATTATAGCCCATCTTCTTCTGTCTGTGGTTAACTGCAGCCGATTCAACGATGATCGCCAGGTTTCGGCCCGGACGGATAGGAAGAGAATGGCAGACGATCTTGTTTCCAAGATATTCCGTATATTCTTCGTGGAGTCCCAGGCGGTCATATTCTTTGTCACGATCCCACTCCTCCAGCTTGATGACAAGATCCACAGACTGTGTATCCTTTACACTTTCCACACCGAACAGCGTCTTCACATCGATAATACCAATACCGCGGAGTTCGATGAAATGACGGGTAATATCCGGAGCGGATCCAACCAGTGTAACGTCACTGACTTTTCGAAGCTCCACAACATCATCGCTGACAAGACGATGTCCTCGTTTGATCAGTTCCAGAGCCGCCTCACTTTTTCCAATTCCGCTTTCACCGGTGATCAGAACACCTTCACCATAAACGTCCACCAGAACGCCGTGAATGGAAATGCAGGGAGCAAGCTGAACACCCAGCCAGCGGATGATCTCCGCCATCAGACTGGAAGTCGTCCTTTCTGTCACAAATGTAGGAACATGATACTTCAGTGCCATTTTGATCATCTCATCATCCGGCCTTGTCATGGTGCTGAAAATAACACATGGGATCTTGCTGGAAATAAATCGTTCGTATTTGAATCTTCTTTCCTCGTCGCTAAGCTGCATCAGGTATGTGTATTCCACATAACCAATGATCTGAACACGCTCGTTGGCAAAATGCTCCAGGTATCCGGTAAGCTGCAGTGCCGGACGATTGATCTCGCTGGTCATGACACGCATGCCGGAAAGATCGATTTCAGGAGTCAGATTGGTAAGATTCAGCTCATTCATTAATTTCGTCAGTTCTACACCCTTCATTGGTCAATCTCCTTCTCTGCCGCGATTTTATACAAAACAGGGATTCTTGTTCCGTATCTCACAGTTACTTTATTATAACAAATTCTTTGACATACTTCAATGAATGGAGGAAAATAATATTACCTGTAAACAGTAACAAATTAATCCGAAGGCTCTTGTCGGTCAGGACCTTCATTGTGGAAAAATTCATATACCTTCCGGGCACTGGCTGCATTCATGGACTCCGTTTCCGTCAGCTCCTCCAGCGAAGCATCACGGATATTTTCCAGAGACTTAAACCGCCGCATAAGTGCTTTTCTCCGCGTATCACCGATTCCCGGAATATCGTCCAGCACCGAATGTACCTGATCCCTGCTTCTCAATGACCGGTGATACTCGATGGCAAACCGGTGAGCTTCGTCCTGAATTCTGGTGATCAGATGGAAGCCCTCGCTCGTGGTATCAATGGGAATTTCCCGATTCCGAAAATAAAGTCCCCTGGTACGATGATGATCGTCCTTTACCATTCCGCATACAGGAATATCCAGGCCAAGCTTTTCCAGTACCTGCAGCGCAATATTCACCTGCCCTCTGCCGCCATCCATCAAAATCAGATCCGGCATTCTCGCAAAGCTGTCATACTCGCTGCTGCTTTCATGGGTAAAGCGCCGGGTGAGCACCTCCTCCATACTTGCATAATCATTGGGCCCTTTGACCCATTTGATCCGGAATTTGCGGTAGTCACTGCGTTTCGGCTTTCCTTTTTCATACACCACCATGGAACCCACCGATTCAAAGCCGCTGATATTGGAAATATCATAAGCTTCCATCCGAAGAATGTCTTCCATTCCCAGCCAGTTCTCAATTTCTTTTACAGCACCGATGGTACGCCCTTCTTCCCTGCGAATCCTCTCGCGATCCTTGCTGAGTACCATTCTGGCATTTTCCTCCGCAAGCTCCACCAGCTTTTCTTTTGTCCCTTTTTTGGGGACACGGATATATACCTTCTGCTTTCTTCTGGAAGAAAGCCATTCCTCGATAAGTTCACGATCCTCTATTTCTTTTTGAAGCATGATCTCCCTTGGAATAAACGGAGTCCCGGCATAAAACTGTTTCAGAAAGCTGGAAAGCACCTGCGCTCTCGTATCTCCCCGCGCCACACGAAGGAAGAAATGATCCCTCCCGATCAGTTTTCCTTCCCGCACAAAGAATACCTGTACCACAGCATCCTGTTCCCGGAGATCCTGGCTGTCATCCATGGCCACGGCAATAATATCTCTGTCGTCCTCCCCGTAACCGGTGATCTTCTGACGTTCTCCGATTTTCCGGATGCTCTGGATCAGATCCCGGTATTCCATGGCATCCTCAAATCGAAGATCATCGGATGCGTTCTGCATTTTTTCCGTAAGCTCCTGAATAGTGGGCTGAAAATCCCCATTGAGAAAACGAATGACTTTCCGGATGTTCTCCCGGTATTCCTCCGGCGTAATATACCCCTGACAGGGCGCTGCGCACTGTTTCATATGATAATACAGACAGGGCCTGTCTTTTCCGGCGTCTCTGGGAAGACTTCTGCTGCAGGAACGAACCTGATACAGCTTTCGCACCAGCTCGATCACATCCTTCACAGCTCCCGCGCTTGTATAAGGGCCAAAATACCTGTTTTTGTCTTTTTTCATCTGTCTGGCAAACAGAACTCTTGGATAAGTTTCCTGCACGGTCACCTTGATAAAAGGATAGCTTTTATCATCCTTCAGCATAGTATTGTATTTGGGCCTGTGCTCCTTGATCAGATTGCACTCCAGTACGAGGGCTTCCAGCTCGGAATCGGTGATAATATACTCAAACCTGGAAATGTGAGTGACCATCTGTTCAATTTTCGGGCCCTTGTTCCGGCTGCTCTGAAAATACTGCCGCACACGGTTTTTCAGGCTGATGGCCTTTCCCACATAAATGATCTCATCCGCTTCATCGTGCATGATATAAACTCCCGGTTTGGCGGGAAGCTTTTTCAGTTCTTCTTCTATCAAAAACATGGCTGCAGTCCTTTCTATCTGTGAATATCAGAAAAACAGGGCGTCAGGATTTTTCCTGTTCCGCCCTGCTGCATCAATTTCCTATTGTTCATCGGCCTCTGTCTTTGGCTCTTCTTCTGCTTTCGTTTCTTCCGGAGCAGGCAGTGCCGGTGCGTCAGGATCCGGAAGCTCATTCAGATCCTCCGGTATGTCCATTCCTTTTTCCACTGCACGGAAAATCTTCATAAATTCTTTTCCGGTAATGGTTTCCCGTTTGATCAGATATTCGGCAATCTTATCCAGCGCCGTGCGATGGCTGGAAAGGAGAGCCAGCGCTTCTTCGTAGGAATCGTGAAGAAGCTTCATGACCTCATGGTCCACCTCTGTAGCTGTATCATCCCCGCAGTTCAATACAGTACGGCCGCTGAGATACTGATTTTCCTGTGTTGCAAGCCCCATAAGGCCAAATTTCTTCGACATACCATACTGAGTGATCATGGCTCTTGCCACCTTGGTAGCCTGCTCAATATCGTTGGCCGCACCTGTGGTAACTGTTTCAAACACGATCTCCTCGGCGGCACGTCCTCCCAGATAGCCTACCAGCATTGCTTCCAGCTCCTTCTGGGTATTCAGATATTTTTCTTCTTCCGGAACGTGCATAACATATCCCAGTGCTCCCATGGTTCTGGGAACAATGGTGATCTTCTGCACAGGCTCCGCATCTTTCTGCAAAGCACTGACAAGTGCATGCCCCACTTCATGATAGGATACGATTCTGCGCTCCTGGGTACTGAGAATACGGTCTTTTTTCTCCTTGCCCACCAGAACCACTTCCACAGATTCCAGAAGATCTTTCTGAGAAACCGCATTCCTGCCGTTCTTTACTGCAAGGATGGCAGCCTCATTGATCATGTTTGCCAGATCAGAACCTACTGCACCGGAAGTTGCCAGCGCGATCGCCTCAAAATCCACCGTATCATCCAGAAGCACATTCTTGGCGTGTACCTTCAGAATGTCCACACGCCCCTTCAGATCCGGGCGGTCAACAATCACACGGCGATCAAAACGTCCCGGACGAAGAAGTGCGGGATCCAGCACCTCCGGCCGGTTGGTGGCCGCAAGGATCAGAAGTCCTTTGGAAGTATCAAAGCCATCCATCTCCGCAAGGAGCTGATTCAGCGTCTGCTCCCGCTCATCGTTGCCGCCTCCGTAATGGGCATCACGACTCTTTCCGATGGCATCGATTTCGTCGATAAAGATAATACAGGGGGCATTTTTCTTTGCCTCTTCAAACAGATCCCTGACACGGGATGCACCCACACCTACAAACATTTCCACGAATTCCGAACCGGAAAGTGAGAAAAACGGAACGTGTGCCTCACCTGCCACTGCCTTTGCCAGAAGTGTCTTTCCTGTTCCGGGAGGTCCTACCAGCAGTGCACCCTTTGGAAGCTTGGCTCCGATGGTTGTGTATTTCCCCGGATTATGAAGGAAATCCACCACTTCCTGCAGAGATTCCTTCGCCTCATCCTGTCCAGCCACGTCCTTAAAGGTGATCCCCGTTTCTTTCTGAACATAAGTCTTTGCTCTGCTTTTGCCGACACCCATCATGCCGCCGCCCTTATTCATACGGCGCATCAGAAACATCAGCATGGCAAACAGGAGAACCGTGGGAAGCAGCACGCTTACCAGCATGGCGAGAATTTCGCCCATCGCATCCGGCGGCTCCGCACTGAAAATAATGTCCTTGCCTTCCAGACGTTTGGTAAGTGCGTCCTCATCCTCCATCTGATTGGTATAATACGTCATTTCCTGATATGCAGAATACTGCTTGCGCGGTACGATCGTCAGCGTACCGGACTGCAGCGTCACTTCCTTGATCTGATCCTTGTCCACCATTTCGATAAATTTATCATAGGTGATCTCGCTGGAATTGTCTTTGAGCATATTGGTAAACAGGCTCAGGCACACCAGAGTCACCAGAAGGCAGATCAGAAATGCCAGAATCGACTGGTGATTTTTATTTCCGCGATTGTTGGAATTGTTATTATCAGGACGATTCCCATTTGGTTGATTGTCCATATGATTATCCATTCTGTTCCTCCTCTTGTTGTACGCTTTCCCGAAGGAAAAGCTGCGGCGGATCATCCGCCTCCAGCTGTTTTGTGTTTTCTGCTGAACACATACACTTTTCTATTATAAAGAAAAAATCCGTATAAATCAACCGACATCTGAGAAAACCGTCCAAAAGATTGTTAAAAAAAAAGAAAAAAAACACCACAAACAGCTTTTTTTGTAGTATACTAATGCACATGATGAATGAGGGAAAGGAAATACGACTAATGAAGACAGGATTTGATAATGAAAAATATCTTACGATGCAGTCACAGCATATTCGTGAGCGTATCAGCCAGTTTGACAACAAGCTTTATCTCGAATTCGGCGGCAAGCTTTTTGATGATTTTCATGCTTCCAGAGTTCTTCCCGGGTTTGAACCGGACAGCAAGCTCCGGATGCTCATGCAGCTTTCCGATCAGGCGGAAATCGTTATCGTCATCAGCGCTGCAGACATTGACAAGAATAAAATGCGCGGTGATCTTGGCATCACCTATGATATGGACGTACTTCGTCTTATTGAGGAATTTACAGGCAGAGGCCTTTATGTGGGCAGCGTATGCATTACTCGCTATGCCGGCCAGGAAAGTGCCGATCTCTTCCGCCATCGCCTGGAAAAAATGGGAATCCGTGTATATGTCCACTACTCCATCCCGGGCTATCCCAGCAACACCTCTCTCATTGTCAGTGATGAGGGATATGGAAAAAATGACTACATCGAGACCTCCCGTCCGCTGGTAGTTGTCACAGCACCGGGACCGGGAAGCGGAAAAATGGCCACCTGCCTTTCTCAGCTTTACCATGAATACAAGCGCGGAATCTGTGCAGGCTACGCCAAATTCGAGACCTTCCCGATCTGGAATATTCCGCTGAAGCATCCTGTCAACCTTGCATATGAGGCAGCCACCGCCGATCTGAACGATGTAAATATGATCGATCCCTTCCATCTGGAGGCCTATGGGGAAACCACGGTCAACTATAACCGTGACGTGGAGATCTTCCCTGTCCTTCAGGCAATGTTCGAAAAGATCATCGGAGAATGCCCGTACAAATCTCCTACGGATATGGGTGTCAACATGGCAGGCAACTGCATCGTGGACGATGAAGTCTGCTGCGAGGCCTCCCGTCAGGAAATTATCCGCAGATATTACAAGAGCATGGGAGCCCTGGTTTCCGGCACCGGCACCGAAGAAGAAGCCTACAAGATCGAGCTTCTGCTGAAACAGGCACACGCCACTGTGGAAGACCGCAGAGTGGTTCCTGCCTGCATGGCAAAAGCAGAAGAAACAGGCGCACCGGCTGCAGCCATGGAGCTGGACGACGGTACCATGATCTTTGGAAAAACCTCAGATCTCCTTGGTGCTTCCTCCGCCCTTCTCCTGAATGCGCTGAAGCATCTGGCAGGCATTGACCATAAGCACCATGTCATTTCACCGGAAGCCATCCGCCCGATCCAGGAACTGAAAACATCTTATTTGGGCAGCAAGAATCCCCGTCTTCATTCCGATGAGACACTGATTGCTCTTTCCGTCAGCGCGGCCAGCAGCCCCGAAGCCCGCCTTGCACTGGAACAGCTTCCCAAACTGAAAGGCTGCCAGGCACATACCTCTGTCATGCTTTCTTCTGTGGACATCTGGGAATTCCGCAAGCTTGGCATCGAGCTTACCTGTGAGCCAAGATTTGAAAAAGAACGAAAATACCAGTAATAGTTCAATGATATTGCCTGTGAACAGCAGCAAAAAATCCTGCAGGATGCTTTCGCATCCGGCAGGATTTTCTTAATCTTATTTTTCCCAGAGATTCTGAGGATACAGTCCCTCATCCTTTAATTTCTGGATTGCCTGCACAACCACAGGCTTATCCTCTTTATAGGTAACTCCATACCATTTATCCATGGATTTCAGCACCTTTACAGTGGCTTTCTTTTCTTTCAGAAGCTCATCCACCACAAACGGAAGAAAATATTCACATTTCAGCGGATTAACCGGCAGATTGGCATCCAGAAAGGCACGGAAACGATTCTTCAGTTCTCCCAGAATACTTTCCGAGAATCCCCACATATTCATGGAAACCGTACTTCCCTCCGGAATTTCCACCCATGTCTTGCCGTCGTCTTCTGTATAAGCCGTACAGTCCTCACGTTTTTCAATATGCGTACGCTCGTTGATCTTGATCAGGTGACCTTCCTCATCTGTTTCACAGACACCGCGTGCCACATGGCCGTTTTCTGTCAGAGTGTTTTCCAGTTTATAGCCTACCATCATGTATTGATAGACATCCTGCTCCTCCTCACCGGAAGCCAGGAAATCATAGGCCATCTGGAATGCATGCTTTCCGTAATAATCGTCCGCATTAATGACTGCAAACGGGCCATCCACCGTACCGATACAGCTTAATACGGCATGTCCTGTTCCCCATGGCTTCACACGCCCCTCCGGTACCTCATAGCCTTCCGGAAGATTGTGAAGATCCTGGAATACATAGGAGACTTCGATCTGCCTGCTGAGACGGTCTCCGATAGCTTCTCTGAAATCTTTTTCATTTTCCTTTTTTATAATAAAAACCACTTTTTCAAAACCCGCTCTTACTGCGTCAAAAATGGAAAAATCCATAATAATATGTCCCTGGGCATCTACCGGATCGATTTGCTTCAGACCTCCGTAACGACTTCCCATTCCTGCAGCCATAACGACTAATACCGGTTTTTTCATCAGACTCATTTCCTTTCTGTTTTTAAAATTAAAATTTCATATTTATTCTAGCATTCTTGTGCGGTTTACACAACCATATATTTCTTTTTTCGATATATATGGCTTTTTCTCACAAAAAAAGCTATAATAACAGATAAGATTGGTTCCTGTTATTCATCCACTTCGTCATCCAGACCGGTTCTCAATACTGCCGCATCCGGTTTTCTCATTGTACTGCGCCGGACAGCCTTCACACAGCTGCGAAGCAGGCACAGAACCAGCAGGGCGATCAGCACGCAGGCTGCATACAAAAATGGTGTCAGATCTGTCAGCCCATAAATCATAAACAGCAAAAAAGCACCGCCGATCAAAAAACACTGCAGTCCCGACCATCGATACGCCCGAACGGAGCGCATTTTTTTCCGTTCTCTGACTGAAGCAGATAAATACTCCGCCGACCAGATAGGACCTCTGCATCGAAGCTGCATAATGGCACCGACAAGAAAAAAGATTCCTATCACTCCGGATAAAATTGTAGCTGTCATAATCGTTACCTCTTTCCTTTAACCAGATATTCGTTCCCGAAAAAATTATAGCACGAGAATCCTAAAGGTGCACTAACTATTTTAAGTTTCGTTATTTTTTTGTAATAAAATAATAATAATTGGAGGGCTTTCCATGAAAGAAAAACTGTATACCATTCCCTTAAACGATGCATTCAAGGAAGGCGGCGAATGTCCCTTCTGCAATATTGAGCGTAGTCTCGAGGAACATACCCTGGATTTTGTCCTTGGCCCCGGCGCATCCTATATGGAGGACGATGTCCGTGCAGAAACAGATGCTCAGGGATTCTGCCGCGCGCATTACAAAAAACTGTATGACTACGGAAACCGTCTGGGAACCGGACTGATCCTGAAAACACACTTTCAAAAACTGAACCAGGAGCTGGAGCAGCAGATCAAAATGTTTGCTCCTTCCCGTGCCTCTCTTATGGGACGTTTCCGGAAGGATAAAAAAACCGGCAGTTCTTCCCGCACCTCCATAGGTGCATGGATCGCAGAAAAAGAAGGAAGCTGCTATATCTGCCGTTTCTATAAGGAGACCTGGCAGCGATATCTGGATACCTTTTTCGATCAGTACCGGAAAAATCCGGAATTCAAAGAATTGTTTTTACAGGGAAAAGGCTTCTGTCTGCCTCATTTCGGAGAGCTCACGGAAGAAGCCGACAGAGTGCTTTCCGACAAAGAAAAGACTGTGTTTTTCCAGGAGCTGTTTCCGTTAATGCAGGAAAATATGAAGCGCATGTATGACGATCTGGACTGGTTCTGTGACAAATTCGATTACCGGTACAAAGACGCAGACTGGAAAACGTCCAGGGACGCCCTTCCCAGAGGTATGCAAAAGGCGGCCGGCGGATTTCCCGCCGATCCGCCCTATACGTCAGATCGCTGATTTTTTTCAAAAATCAATTCCATAACCGTTCCTTTTCCGACTTCACTGTTCACCCGGATCCTTGCATGATGAAGAGCTGCTCCGTGTTTCACGATGGAAAGGCCCAGACCTGTTCCTCCTGTTTCCCGAGAGTGGCTCTTGTCCACTCTGTAGAACCGTTCAAAAATACGCTCCTGATCCTTTTTGGGAATACCGATTCCATTATCCTCTACCCGATAGTACACATGTCCCCGGCTATTTGTGACAGAAATCCTCACCATACCGCCTTCTTCCGTATAACGTATGGCGTTGTCTGCCAGATTATAAAGCATTTCGTAGAGAACCTGTCTCACGCCATAGATCTCCGTGGATGTTCCTTCCAAAGTCAGGGAAATCCGTTTTTTGGATGCCGCTTCCCTGAGATGTTCTGTCACATCTTCTGCCAACGCATACACATCTTCCTCAGCAAAAACCATTTCCATGCTGTTATCCTCCAGCCTGGAAAGCTGAATAATATCTGCCACCAGTGAACTGAGCCTTTTTGTTTCGTGGAAGATCCGCCCTGAAAATTCAGGGACCTTTTCCTGCGGAACCATTCCATTCATCATCAGCTCCGCATATCCGGAAATAGACATCAGAGGAGTTTTCAGCTCGTGTGACACATTTGCCGAAAATTCTCTCCGCATGGCTTCCGCCTCTTTTAATTTCTTCATCTGACTGGCAATCTGTTCGTTCTGTTCCTCCACCCTTACCAGAAGAGGTCTTAATTCTTCATAGCATACATTTTTCAGCGGGTTTTCCAGATCCAGCTCATTAATCGGCCTGATTAACAGGCTTGTCTGCTTCTGCACCAGAAGGAATGCCGCCACAAGGATCAGAATGATCAGAAGACCCAGTAAAGTAAAGCCTGACTGCATCGTTTGAAAAACACTGTCTGTGGTTCTTGCCACACGAAGGATCTTTCCATCATCCAGCCTGACTGCATAATAGAAGGTCTGCTTGGACAGAGTATCGGAAAAACGCACCAGTTCCCCTGTTCCCTCTTTTTCAGCCTGAATGACTTCCGGACGGTTGCTGTGATTTTCCATGTTTCCCACATCTTCTCCGGAATCAAAAAGAACCGTTCCATCCGTATCCGCCAGTGTGATTCGTGTATCTGTCAGATTTCCCACCTGTGCGGTAAGATAATCATCCCCTGCCATTTCAAGCCCGATCTGAATGTAAGAAGCCTCATCCCGGACGCCCTGTTTCATCGTGGTGCTGAATTTGTCATACATGATGAAGTTCGCAGAAATAAAGGTAAGAAGTACCGACACGATCACAAGTATGCCGCAGTAATTCATCATTTTCTGTTTCATGTCATCCTCCGATCCGATAGCCCACACCCCGGACTGTCTCGATATAATTGCCGGCCTCTCCCAGCTTCTGCCGAAGTGTCCGGACATGCACATCTACCGTACGGGTCTCACCGTCAAAATCATATCCCCATATCTGGCAGAGAATCTGATTTCTGGTAAGGACAATTTCCTTGTTTTCCATCAGATACTGAAGAAGTTCAAATTCTTTGCGGGTAAGCTCCACCTTCACGCCATTCACGCGAACCTCATGTTTCCCCACAAGAATACAGATATCTCCATAAGAAAGAGTTTTGTTTTCCGGATGATTTCTGGAGCATCTTCGAAGGACAGCTTTTACCCTGGCCACAAACTCCATCATACCAAAGGGCTTTGTAACATAGTCATCCGCTCCGGTCTCCAGCCCACGCACCTTATCAAATTCGGCATCCTTGGCAGTGACCATGATCACCGGAATCTCCCGGGTGGCAGAGGATGATTTCAGTTTCTCCAGAACCTGGTATCCGTCTTCTCCGGGAAGCATGATATCCAGAAGAATCAGCTCCGGTGTTTCTTTTTTCAGTGCTTCCCACAATTCCCTGCTGTCTGCACATCCCATCGCCTGAAAACCGGTGGTTTCCAGCGTATAAACAAGCAGTTCCCGGATATTCTGTTCGTCCTCGACACAAAAGATCATGATCTTCACTCCCTCATTTTTTCATTATTCCTGTTTCAGAACACTGCCGCTGTCCCATGCAAAGACCGTCCTGTTTTTATTTCACGGAAGCGCATACTGCTTACGCACTTCCTCCAGTTCGTGAATAAATACGGTACTTTCTGTTTTCAGGTCATCCAGATGGCTGTGTGTATCATAAAGGTCCTCACGAACCTGAGTAATACAGACACCAATGTTGGAGCAGTGATCGGCAATACGTTCCAGGCTCGTCGTGATATCCGAAAGGATAAATCCCATTTCAATGGTACAGGTTCCCGACTGAAGCCGCTGTATATGACGATATTTCAGCTCCTTGCAGAGTTCATCGATACATTCCTCCAGAGGCTCGATCCTTACTGCCATCTTTACATCCTGTTTGTCAAAAACAGTATACGTCAGCTGGACGATGTCCTCCACCGCCTGGGAAAGAACGCCCAGCTCTTCCATTGCATTTTTGGAAAAAGCCGCCCCTTTCTGATAGAGTTCCTGGGCAGATTCCATAATGTTTACCGCGTGGTCGGAGATTCTTTCAAAATCTCCGATACAGTGAAGCATAATGGCTACACTGTGGCCGTCATGCTCTGATAACTGTTTGTTGCTGAGCTTTACAAGATAAGTACCAAGCTCATCCTCATAACGGTCTACCTTGGATTCCATCTGATCCACCTGCAGCGCTTTTTCTTCGTCATAATTTCCGATCAGGCTTAACGCAAGCCGAAGGGACTTATGCGCTTCCCAGGCCATATGTCTGGCTGCTGTTCTTCCCTGCTCCACTGCAAATGCAGGTTTTTCCAGAAAACGTGATTCCAGAATCATAAACTCCTGGTCTTCCGCACTGATTTCCTTTTCATCTTTTTTATCCCGGATCGTGAGATAAGCAAGCTTCTCCAGCAGGCCGGTAAACGGAAGCCAGCAGACAGTCGCCGTAATATTAAAGATACTGTGGATGACCGCAATACCTGCCGGCCCTGCTGCCTCATTCATAAATTCCAGATGGACAATGGAATTGATCAGATAAAAGCCTGCCATAAATACAAGAGTTCCGATGAGATTGAAATATAAGTGGATCATTGCCGCTCTCTGCGCATTTTTCTTTGCACCGATGGCAGAAAGAAGTGCCGTCACACAGGTACCGATATTCTGTCCCATAATGATCGGCAGCGCAACACTGTAGCGGACAGCTCCTGTCACACAGAGAGCCTGCAGGATACCCACCGATGCCGATGAAGACTGGATGACCGCTGTCAGCACCGTACCTGCCAGCACACCCAGAATCGGATTGGAAAATTTCAGAAGGATACCGGTAAATTCCGGTACATCTGCCAGCGGTTTTACCGCACCGCTCATGGTCTCCATTCCGAACATCAGGACCGCAAAGCCAACAAGAATCGTTCCAATGTCTTTTTTCTTAGGACTTTTTACAAACATCAGGAAGATCACTCCCACCATGGCCAGCACCGGTGAAAAGGAGCTTGGCTTCAGCAGGCGCAGAAAGAAATTGCTGCTCTCGATTCCTGCAAGGCTTAGGATCCAGGAGGTTGCCGTGGTACCGATATTGGCACCCATGATAATCCCCGCTGCCTGAGAGAGTTTCATAATACCTGAGTTTACAAATCCGACCACCATAACCGTCGTAGCGGAAGATGACTGGATTACCGCAGTTACAGCCGCCCCCAGAAGTACCGCTTTCAGCGGACTTGAGGTAAGATTTTCAAGAATACGTTCCAGCTTGCCGCCGGATACCCTGGCCAGTCCGTCTCCCATCACACTCATTCCATACAGGAACATGGCAAGACCGCCAAAAAGAGTTAAAAAGCTGAAAAAGTCCATGATTTTCTCCTTTTCCTAAGTAATTTTCAAAGCCTCCTGCCATTCCGTACAACTGAAACAACTGAAACAAATCATACGGAATGATTATTAGGATTGTAAAAAATCTTTGTAAAATCTTCTCCAGCCCAATGTTAAATCTTTGTAAAATATCGTTTTTTGTAAAATTTAAGTTAAAAGTTACTTAAAAACCTCTGATTTCTTCGTCCTCAGAGCCTGTTTTATCGATGGAACGTATGATCAGATAGTAGCTGTAGCTGTCATTCACCTTCACTTCCACACGCTCTCCTTTTTTTCTTCCCTTCAGCGCACGGCCGATCGGGGACTCTATACTGACACGATTTTCCAGAGAATTTCCGCGGATAGAGGTCACCAGCTTATACTTTTCAACTTCTCCGTCCTCTTCAAATTCCACTTCCACAATATCGTCCATGCCCACTTCATCCTCGCGGGAGGTATCCTCCACCACAATGGCTGTCTTCAGCATCTTTTCCAGATAACGGATTCTGCTTTCATTTTGATTTTTGTGTCTTTTGGCAGCGTAATATTCAAAGTTTTCACTGAGATCTCCCTGAGCGCGGGCTTCCTTGACCGCCTCAATGGCATCCTTGCGGATCACCAGTTTCCGGTGCTCGATCTCCTGTTCAATCTTCTCTATATCTCGTTTTGTCAGTTTTTCTCTCATTTTCCAGGTCTCCTTATTCCAAACATGCAGTCCCTTCACCAGCTGTTTTCGGTTTTTGTCAAAGCTGCTTCCTTCAGTCTATGCTTTCTCCGAAAAAAAGTCAAATATAAAGTACGCCGGGGCAAAAACAGCATTCCTCTCCCGGCGTACTTTTTCTAACCTTCCGCTTCGTAAACTTTACAGAAGGTGTCTCCTTTTATCTGTACGATCTTTTCCATCTCCTCATTTTTTTCAGGAAAAGTCTCTTCCCCTGACGCCTGAAATTTCACACAGGTTCCGCAGGAAGAGCTCAGGTTCCTGGGCACCGGCATCACCGCAGCCCGAAGTCCGATAGCTTCGCATGCTTTTTTAAATCGAATGGCACCAAAATGAGAATAAAATGTGGCTATGTATTCTTTCATTTTCTGATATGAAGAACGAAATCTTCTCCCTGTTCCTTCACCGTTACCTGATATCCCTGGTGCACGGCAAATCGGGAAACATTTTCCTTCGCAGTTACATTATCCACCAGCACCTGATACTCCTTCTCTTTAGAAACAAACGCATTTTTTGTCAAAATCACAGGCTCCGGACAGGAAAGTCCTCTTGCATCAACTGTTTTCATCGAACATTCTCCTTTTTTATTTCTTATGCTTCCTGTTTTCTGGAATTCAGGACTGCAATGACAGCAACCACCACAAGTCCGATCACCACTGCAATTTTACCGTTGGCTGTAGGGCCTTCCCCGGAGGAAGCCAGTCCAAAATTGTGGGCAAATGCCGCACCTGCCATCAGTCCGAATACGGTAACCGCCGAATCGGTATTTCCTTCTCCGGACAGGACAAGCTGACGAAGCGGGCAGCCTCCCAGAAGGACACAGCCAAAGCCTGCAAGCATCATGCCCAGAGCATTCCAGAGACCGTCTGTATGGGCAATGGGCTGACCTGCAAATCCGGGGTTAAAATATGCGGTTCCTGTCACTGTGCCAAGGATCACATTGGCTGCAAGGGCGCTGAGGATAATGGCTGCAAAACCGATGATCAGTTTGTATTCCCGGAAAAGCACCAGGTCACGGATCCCGCCAACCATGCAGAGGCGGGTCTTCTGTGCCAGAACACCAACGATCAGTCCTGCTGCAAGGGAAATCAGGATGGCCGCATGCTTTGCTCCCGGTCCTCCTTCCGGCTCTGTAAAATGAATAAATGCCGGAGCCGCTGCCAGCAGGATCAGAAAAGCGATCTGGACAGCAGGGAAAATCGCACCTTCCGCCCATGGCATTTTATAGGAACGCTTCAGGGTATAGCCGCGTTTCAGGAAAAAGACGCCGATCAGGATACCAAGCGCAAATCCGAAAAGTCCGAAAAGAGCATTTCCGTCTCCGCCTGCGATTCTTAAGATCATTCGAAACGGGCATCCCAGAAACATCAGGCATCCGATCATGACAAAGACACCAAGTGTGAATCGGGTTACAGGTGCACTTCCGCCTCTTGCCTTAAATTCCTTTCCTGCCAGCGCTGCAATGCACGCACCAAGCACAAGGCCAATAATTTCCGGACGGATATACTGTACGGCTGCTGCTGAATGCAGGCCAAGTGCTCCTGAAGTATCTCTCAGAAAACATGCGATACAGAATCCCATATTCACAGGATTTCCAAAAAATACCAGCGCAGCAGAAATCACTCCAATGATGATCCCGGCTGCTGCAATAAAGGTTTTTTCTTGCTTCATTTATTTTCTCCTTCCTTTCTCTTTCTTTCCCTATAAGGATATCATTTTTCCTGATCACAGACCAATTAATTATAAAATCTTTTTAATGGTTTTTATAGATTATATCGATAAATTCTGTTACAATCAGAGAAAGCACAAAATGAACGGAGAATTTACATATGGAACAGATCTATCTTGACCAGGCCAGCACCTCTTTTCCGAAAGCACCTTCTGTTGCCCGCGCTGTTTATGAATATCTGGACGGCTATGCCGTCAATGTAAACCGGGGTGGCTACACCTCCGCCTATTCTGTGGAGGAGATCGTCTATGAAACCAGAGAACAGCTCTGCCGTCTTTTTCATTTCCCGGAATCCAGGAATGTGATCTTTACCGGAAATGTGACAGCCAGCCTGAACATCCTGCTGAAGGGACTCCTGAAAAAGGGGGATCATGTACTGGTATCCTCTATGGAGCATAATGCAGTTATGCGGCCGCTCACGCAGCTTCTGGAAGAAGGCATCACCTTTGACAGAATTCCCTGCATGCCGGACGGAAGTCTCTGCATATCCCGTGTGGAATCCATGATCACGCCCCGGACCAGGGTGCTGGTATGCCTCCATGCTTCCAATGTCTGCGGTACCATCATGCCTGTCAGAGAGCTGGGAAGGCTTTGCCAAAAGCACGGCATCACCTTTATTCTCGACAGTGCCCAGACAGCCGGTATTCTCCCGATCGATATGGAAGAAATGAACATTGACGCCCTGGCCTTCACGGGGCATAAAGGCCTTCGCGGGCCGCAGGGAATCGGCGGTTTTCTCGTGAAGGAGGAGCTTGTAAAAAACATGAAACCGCTCCTGTCCGGAGGTACCGGAAGTATTTCCCACACCGAAGAAATCCCCGATTTTCTCCCTGATAAATTCGAGCCCGGCACACCAAATCTTCCCGGGATCATTGGCCTTCATGCCGCCCTCTCTGATCTGGAAAACCGGAACACCCCCTCCATGGAGGACATGTTCCTGCATGAAATGCATCTGACAGATCAGTTTCTTTCCGGGCTCAGGGCACTGGATCCGACGGGAAATGTCCTTCGCATCATCGGCAGGCCGGACACCTCCCGGCGCTGTGCCGTCGTATCCATTCAGACCCTTCAAAAGGACATGGCCGAAGCGGCATGGCTTTTGGATACTCAATATGGAATCATGACAAGGGTGGGACTTCACTGCGCTCCGGCTGCCCACAGGACACTGGGAACCTATCCTCTGGGAACCATTCGTTTTTCCTTTGGCCCGGAAAATACCGAAGATGAAATTCAGATGGCGCTCGATGCACTGAAACAGATTCTCATTTAACAAAAGGAGACCTTTATGGAATTTAAGCAACTGGAAGCCTTTGTGGCAGTCGTGGATTACAACAGTTTTTCTGAAGCCGCGAGGCGTTTATACCTTACCCAGCCAACCATCAGCGCTCATATCCGTGCCCTGGAAACAGAGCTGAATTCCCGTCTGATTATCCGGACGACCAAAAAACTGACCATCACGGCCAGAGGTTATCAGCTCTATGACTGTGCCGTACAGATGCTGCACATGCGGAGCAATCTCATCGATGAATTTACCGGAGCAAACAAAAAGATCATTGATATCGGAGTGTCCACCATCCCCTCCTCCTACCTGCTTCCCGATCTTCTGACAGCCTTTGGCCGGCAGAACGAAAACATTTTTTTCCATTCCTGGCAGTCCGACAGTCAGGGAGCCATCCAGAAGGTTCTCGACGGAAGCGTGGACCTGAGTCTTACAGGTCTTCGGACAGAAGAAGAAGACTGCTGTTTTCTGCCTTTCTGTCAGGATACCCTTGTTCTTGCCACACCGGTAAACGAAAAATACCTGAAAATGAAAAAGGAGGATGCCGCATTCCGGGACTTTCTGAAGGAACCGTTTATTCTACGGGAAACAGGCTCCGGCACCAGAAAGGAAATGGATTTTTTTCTGGAAAAGCAGGGAATTTCCGACTCCGAGCTTCATGTGATCGCCCGGATGAACGACCTGGAATCCATCAAAAAATCCATCGTGAAGGGGCTTGGAATTTCCATTCTGTCTGCCCGCTCCGTGATGGATCTTGAAAAAACAAAGCAGATCCTTTTATTTCCTTTAAAAGAATCTGCTCATGAACGTCAGTTTTATATTGTCTACAGTAAACATCGGATTCTGAAGCCCCACGTCAAACAGTTTATTCAATTCGTCAGAAACTATTATCAGACTCCGGGAGCTCTTTAACGCATCCCGGAGTCCATTTCTGCTCCTCTGTTTTTGGCCTCAGATCGTTTCTATTTTGATCGTATTGGTATTGCCGGATTTTCCATTGATCTGGCCGCCGGTAAGGACAATACTGTCTCCTTTTTTCAGGCCGAAGATCTTTTTGGCTTCCTGTGTTCCATGGTAAAACATCACGTCCACAGAATTGAATTCCTCACTGAGAACAGGTGTTACACCCCAGCTCATATTCAGCTTTCTCCACGCCTTTTTGGACGTTGTCATACCGATAATATCCACCGGACAGCGGAAACGGCTGACCATGCGGGCTGTGGTTCCGCTTAAGGAGCTGACCACAATTCCCTTTGCCTTTACATCAATGGCCATGGCGCAGGTACCGTGGGAAATCGCATCAAGATTGTTGTGGATTTCATATTTGGTCGTCTGGAACCATTCGTTATAGTCAATCTTGTTCTCCGTAAATTCTGCAATCTCTGCCATATTTTTTACAGCCGCCACAGGGTATTCTCCTGCTGCTGATTCACCGGAAAGCATGACTGCCGATGTGCCGTCGTAAACAGCGTTTGCAACGTCGGAGATCTCCGCACGGGTAGGACGAGGATTGTGAATCATGGACTCCAGCATTTCTGTTGCAGTGATGACACGTTTGCCCATCAGACGGCATTTACGGATGAGGAATTTCTGTACGGAAGGTACTTCCACAAACGGAATTTCCACACCAAGATCACCTCTGGCAACCATAATTCCATTGGCAAGCCTGCAGATATCATCAATATTGTCTACTCCTGCACGGTTCTCGATCTTTGCAATAATATCAATATCTTTTCCGCCGTTTTCATCCAGGAAATTGCGGATATCTTCCATATCTTTTCCTGTGGAAACAAAGGATGCTGCCACAAAATCCACACCATTCTTAATTCCAAAAAGAAGATCTGCCTTATCCTGTTCACTGAGAAATTCATCTGCCATCAGACGGTTTGGAAAGTTCATACTCTTGCGGTCGGAAAGAACACCTCCCGATACCACCTTGCAGATGGCATTGCTGCCTTCCAGCTTCTCTACCCGGAAGATCACAAGACCATTATTGACGAGGATGGTGTCTCCCACCTTCAGGTCCTGGATCAGATGCTTGTAGGTAACCGATACCCTCGTCTGATCTCCCACCACATCGTCCGTGGTAAAAATGAAGGTATCGCCGTCATTCAATGTAATTTTCTTATTCTCAAAAGTTTTAATTCGGTATTCCGGACCTTTTGTATCCAGCATAATGGCAATAGGAAGATTCAGCTTGTCGCGGACTTTTTTGATCAGGTCGATTTTCTGCTGATGTTCCTCATAAGTACCATGAGAAAAATTCAATCTTGCAATGTTCATGCCCGCCTGACACATCTGTGTAAGTGTTTCCTCATTATCACTGGCTGGACCGATAGTACAGATAATTTTCGTTTTTCGCATATGAAGTCCTCCTGATGTTTCCTTTCTTAATGTTTCCTGATATGTTTTAGTATAGCACACATCTTTCAAATTAACATCAGGATTTTCATTTTTCCTTACATATTTCGGAATCGAAAATATCTTTTTTCCAGAAGCTCCTCTTCCGGCATTTCACAATAAACATCCAGAAAAGAACGGATTTCTCTGTCAAGAATTTCCTGAACACTGTCAAAGTTTTCTTCGGTCAGCTTCTCCCTTTCCGGGATCACCTGTTCCACAATTCCCATGTTTTTCAGATCTTCAGCCGTAAGCTTCATAACCCCGGCTGCCTCTTTTGCCTTCTTGCTGTCTTTCCAGAGGATCGACGCAAAGCCTTCCGGCGAAAGAATGGAATAAATGGAGTGTTCCATCATCCAGACCTCATCCGCCACTGCAAGAGCCAGTGCCCCGCCGCTTCCGCCTTCTCCGATCACGATAGAAAGAACAGGGACCTTCAGACCGGACAGCTCATAAAGATTCCGGGCAATGGCCTCTCCCTGCCCCCGTTCCTCTGCCTCCAGTCCGCAGAACGCTCCCGGAGTATCCACCAGACAGATCACAGGACGGCCAAATTTCTCTGCCTCCTTCATAAGACGCAGGGATTTCCGGTACCCTTCCGGTGAAACCATGCCAAAATTGTGAGCAATATTTCCCTTGGTTCCCCTTCCTTTTTCCTGAGCGATCACAGTTACCGTTCTGCCATGGAACAGGGCAATCCCTCCGATCACCGCACTATCATCACCATAACAGCGATCTCCATGCATCTCCACAAAATCTGTGAACAGCTTTTCAATATAAAAGCTTCCTGTCGGACGATCCTTGTCCCGGGCAAGCTCCACATGCTCCCATGGAGTGATTTTCTCCTCAGAGGGTTCGTCGGACATCGCCTCTTTTTCGGGAATCTCCCGTTCTGTTTCTGCTGTTTTCCATGCACATTTGCCTTCCCCGGTTCCATGCATTTTCAGGAGAAGTCCCAGCAGATCCCGCTGCTGTTCCCTTTCCACAATGGCATCAATAAACCCGTGTTCCAGGAGAAATTCTGACCGCTGAAAGCCCTTTGGAAGCTTCTGACGAATGGTCTGCTCTATGACGCGGGGGCCTGCAAAACCGATCAGCGCCCGGGGTTCTGCCAGGATAATATCTCCCAGCATGGCAAAGCTTGCCGTCACGCCTCCTGTGGTGGGATCAGTCAGCACACTGATATATAAAAGGCCTGCATCACTATGGCGTTTCAGCGCTGCAGAGGTTTTTGCCATCTGCATCAGAGACACCATTCCCTCCTGCATTCTGGCTCCTCCGGAACAGGCAAACAGGATCACCGGAAGCTTTTCTTTTGTGGCACGCTCCACTGCTCTTGCAATCTTTTCTCCTACGGCTTCTCCCATGCTTGCCATAAGAAATCTGCCGTCGCATACGCCCATCACAGCCGGCAGCCCGCAGATGGTCACCCTTCCGGTAAGAATGGCTTCAGAGAGGCCTGTCTTTTCCTGAAGAGCCGCTACCTTCTCCTCATATCCCCGGAATTTCAGAGGATTTCCGGTAACCACATCTTTGTCCCACTCTTCAAAGCTTCCCGGATCAGCAATCATTTCCACCCTTCTTCTGGCATGCACACGGAAGTAATTCCGGCAGTGCGGACAGATATAATAATTCTGTTTGACATCTTCTACAAATACTGCCGATTTACAGGCATTACATTTTTTTAAAAGCCCGTCCGGCACTTCCGGCCGGTCAGGCTCTGCTGATTTTACGGGCTCTGTTACTCTTTTTTTAAACATATTCTGAAACTTCATAAGTCGCACCTCAGATTACATGTGTATTCAGAAATTCGATATTGAATTTCCCGGACTGATAATCCGGATCATTCAGAATTCCATACTGATAATCCACATTGGTATCGATTCCCTGGATGATCACCTCTCCCAGGGCACTCTGCATTTTGGCAATCGCTTCCTCCCTGGTTTCTCCATGAACGATCAGTTTTGCAACCATGGAATCATAATAGGGCGGAATGGTATATCCTGCATAAATATCGGTATCCACCCGGATTCCCTGACCACCCGGAAGGTGAAGCTCCGTAATGGTTCCCGGAGAAGGACGGAAGTTTTTCCTGGGATTCTCCGCATTGATCCTGCACTCAATGGCATGCCCCTGGATGTGGACATCCTCCTGTTTCACAGACAGAGGAAGACCGGATGCGATACGGATCTGTTCCTTTACCAGATCCATTCCCGTGACCCATTCTGTTACCGGATGTTCCACCTGGATTCTGGTATTCATTTCCATAAAGTAGAATTTTTCATCATTTTCCAGAAGAAACTCGATGGTTCCCGCATTGACATAATGTGCTGCTTTTGCTGCCTTTACGGCTGCGCAGCCCATCTTTTCCCGGAGTGCGGGAGACACTGCCGCAGAGGGAGCCTCCTCGATCATTTTCTGATGATTTCGCTGAATGGAACAGTCTCTCTCTCCCAGATGAATCACATTTCCTTCTGCATCCGCAAGAATCTGAAATTCTATATGACGGGGATTTTCCACATAATGTTCGATATACATGGTTCCATCACCAAAAGCATTTTCTGCTTCCTTCTGTGCCGTCTGAAAGGCAAGCGCAAACTCTTCCGGCTGATAAGCGGTACGCATACCCTTTCCGCCGCCTCCAAGTGCCGCCTTGATGATCACAGGATATCCAATCCGTGCCGCTTCCCTTTCTCCGGTTTCCGCATCCATCACCGGATGATCGGTGCCGGGAATGACGGGAACTCCGGCGGCTGCCATGGTATTTCTGGCGATCTGCTTGTTTCCGAGATTCTGAATCACCTGAGATCCGGGACCCACAAAGGTCACACCGCATTGTTCACAAAACGCGGCAAATCTGGCGTTTTCCGAAAGGAATCCGAAGCCGGGATGGATGGCATCCGCACCGGAAACAAGGGTGGCACTCATGATACTTTCCATATTCAGATAGCTCTTTGCAGAAGGCCCGGGGCCAATACAGATTGCTTCATCTGCAAGATGCGCATGAAGACTGTCCCTGTCTGCTTCTGAGTAAACCGCAACGGTTTCAATTCCCATTTCCCTGCACGCACGGATAATCCGCACGGCGATTTCTCCCCGGTTGGCAATCAATAGCTTTCGAATCATTTCCACACCTTATCCAATCATAAATGTCAGTTCTGCTTTTACTGCAAGCTTTCCGTCCACCGTGGCGATGGCCTCACCGATTCCCACGGGTCCCTTCTGCCGGATGATCCTGGTTTCCAGACGAAGCCTGTCTCCCGGCACAACCTTATGTTTAAACCGGCATTTGTCAATGCCTCCGAAGTACGCGATCTTCCCTCTGTTTTCTTCTTTGGAAAGAATGGCTACAGCTCCTGTCTGCGCCAGTGCTTCCACGATCAGGACTCCCGGCATCACCGGTTCCTGAGGAAAATGTCCCCTGAAAAAATCCTCGCGGAAGGTAACGCATTTATATCCCACGGCAAACTCGCCCGGTTCAAAATCCTCAATATAATCCACCAGAAGAAACGGATGGCGGTGAGGAAGAATTTCTTCTATCTGCTTCACATTAAGATGATTCATTTCCCATATCTCCTTTATGCAATTCGAAACAACGGCTGTCCATATTCCACCGGCTGACCGTTTTTCACATATATTTCCGCGATCTCACCGTCGAAATCACTCTCAATTTCATTCATCAGCTTCATAGCTTCCACAATGGCAAGAATCTGGCCTTTTTCCACCTTATCGCCAACCTTTACAAAGGGGGCTGCATCCTCGGAGGGAGCCGCATAAAAGGTTCCCACAAGAGGTGATTTTACCAGATTTCCTTCCGGCTGCTTTTCCTCCTTCAAAGCTGCTGACGCCGATGATTCCACAGGCATTTCAGCCACAGGGGAAAGGCCTGTGCCGGCGGCTGGCACTGCAGTATTGACAATGACTTTTCGATCCTTTTTACAGGTAATCGATATCCTTTCTCCATCCTTTTTATAATCAAAAGAAGCCAGTTTTGCATCTGCCACATGATCAATCAGCTTCAGAATCTGTTCAAATTCCATTTCCTGTTTTCTCCTTCTTTACACAATTCCTCTCCGGATATTTCTTATGCTTCCTCGTACTTTTTCAGAAGCAATGTCCCGTTATGACCGCCAAATCCAAGAGAATTGGTCATGGCATAGCGCACCTCCTGCTCGGCAGGAGCGCCGATCATATAATCCAGATCCAGCTCCTCATCCGGCTGTCTTGTGCCGACTGTCTGATGAATAAAGCCTTCCTGAATGGACTTTACACACACGATAAATTCCACTCCTCCGGCAGCACCCAAAAGATGGCCTACCATCGATTTTGTGGAATTAATTTTCACTGATTTTGCTGCTTCTCCAAAGGCCGCCTTAATTGCTCTTGTTTCAAAAAGATCGTTGTGATGAGTACTGGTTCCATGAGCATTGATATAGTCCACATCCTCCGGAGAAATGCCGGCTTCCTTCATGGCGTCCGTCATGGCACGGGCGGCACCGCTTCCGTCTTCTATCGGAGAGGTAATGTGAAAAGCATCTGCTGTGGCGCCATAGCCCGCTACCTCGGCCAGAATCTTTGCTCCTCGTGCACGGGCATGTTCCAGTTCCTCAAGCACCACAATTCCGGCTCCTTCACCGATTACAAAACCGCTTCGTTCCTGATCAAAGGGAATGGATGCGCGAAGGGGATCCGTGCTGGAGGTAAGAGCTGTAAGTGCTGTAAATCCTGCCACAGACACCGGGCAGATTGCTCCCTCCGTACCGCCGGCGAGCATGACATCCGCATCTCCATACTGAATGGCACGGAAGGCATCACCGATGCAGTGCGTTCCTGTGGAACACGCCGTCACCACGTTGGTACATTTTCCCCGTGCACCGGTAGCAATGGAAATATTACCAGCTGCCATATTGGAAATCATTTTTGGTACACACAGGGGATCCACTCTGGAAGGTCCCTTTACACGGATTTTTTCTGTGGCAGCCTCTGCAGTCTGCAGACTTCCGATTCCGGATCCAACAATGACACCCACACGAAACGGATCCTCTTCCTCCATACGGATGCCGGAATCGGAAAGGGCCTCAAGGGCAGCCGCAACTGCATACTGGGAAAACAGTTCC
>CAMBYR010000004.1 GCA_945872375.1 uncultured Blautia sp.
TTATAACATATTTCATGTCTATTTGTCAATATCGCATCAGTCAGATCAGCACTGATAGGTACATTTTAGGTTACTGTTCACTCCGTTCTCAGTAACTCTGCTCCACCTCTTCGTTTCTCTTCAATGATGCCATCATACGCCCTATAAACATAGTATGTCAATAGGGTTTTTCAAGGAAATGAGCAAACGGAATACTTCCGCCAAACAGATCCAGCGCACTTCCAATCGTCACATCCAGCCGGCCTTTTCCTGCCTTCCGTAAGATTTCCAGATCTTCCATGGAGCCAACACCCCCGGCATAGGTTACCGGGCGCTTCTCATAGCCGGAAAGCAGCTCAGCAAGCTCCGTCTCAATGCCTCTGGCCCTTCCTTCCACATCCACAGCATGTACCAGAAACTCGTCACAGTGGTCTCCCAGCATATTCAAAAGCTCCAGAGTTACCGGAACCTCCGTAAACTTCTGCCAGCGGTCTGTCACAACGTAATAGGAATCGCCCTTTTTCCGGCAGCTGAGATCCAGCACGAGACGTTCCCGTCCTGCTGCACGTTCCATTTTTTCCAGATTTTCCCAGGAAATCTTTCCGTCTTTGAATACATAAGAGGTAACAATGACATGGCTTGCTCCCGCTTTCAGATATTCCTCCGTATTTTCCGGGCAGACACCGCCTCCGATCTGCAGTCCTCCCGGATAAGTTCCAAGCGCCAGAAGCGCCTGCTGCCGGGTCGCTTCATAATAAGGAGAATTGCTGCCATTAAGCAGAATCACATGGCCTCCGCAAAGCCCGGCATCCCGGTAAAGAGCCGCATAAAACGCCGCATCCTGACCGGACACAAAATTCTCTGCAGCCTGATCTCCGCTGTCCCGAAGACTCCCTCCTACGATCTGTTTTACTTTTCCATTATGTATATCAATACATGGCCGAAATCTCATAGTATCCTCCCTATTGTAAAAGAGTCCTGCAGCCAATGATTTCTCATTACCGCAAGACTCCCATTTTTCTTATCGTCCGTTGGCTGCGTTGCCTACGGCATCGCCCACATCCTTCACCGCATTTCCGATCCCGTTTCCGAGATCTTCCACACTGTCGCCAAGTTCACCGGAAACCGTACCGTCATTGGCCGTTCCGTTGTTCGTTCCATCGGTGATCCCGCCATCTGTGCCATTAACCGTACCATTATTATTTCCCGTACCGTCATTTGTCACGCTATTCTCTTCCACGGTTCCATTGCCGGTCATATTTCCGTCCGTTCCCGGATCCTCATTCGCTGTTCCGTTATCCGTGACGCCGGTGTTATTGTCGTTCCGGTTTCCGTCATTCCCCGCAGGATCGTTCCCGTTTGCGGTTCCGGACTCGTCTGCTGCATTGTTGCCATTATTATTTCCACAGGCAGTGAGCATGCACAGCGTCAGTACCAGCAGAGTTCCCATCAGAATTGCTTTCCATTTTTTCATCCTGTCAGTCTCCTTTTTCTTGGATTTTTGCTTGTACTTCTAATGTGCACAAAATCCAGAAATCCTATTCAGGAAGAAAATGGAAAAAAACAATTCACCGATGACATTCTCAGCCGTTGATCACATCACTCATATCATATCTTCCTGCCGGTTTTCCTGCCAGGAATTTCGCTGCTTCCACAGCACCCTTTCCAAATACTGCCTTGGAATGAGCTGTATGTTTGAATTCAATCACTTCATCAGGTCCGGCAAAGATCACCTCGTGTTCTCCCACGATAGTGCCTCCGCGAACAGCGGAAATACCAATCTCCCTGCTGTCGCGCTGCTCTCTTCTCTGGCTGCGGTCGTATACATAATGATAAGCACCGTCCATGGCATCATTCAGGCTGTCCGCCAGTGCCAGTGCCGTACCGCTCGGCGCATCCAGTTTCAGCTTATGATGACGCTCCACGATTTCCATGTCAAATCCAGCGGCTGCCAGAACCTTCGCTGCATCCTGGATCAGTTTCAGCAGGGTATTGATTCCCAGTGACATATTTGCAGATTTCAGAACGGCTACTTTTTTTGATGTTTCTTCCACTTTTGCAAGCTGCGCTTCACTTAATCCTGTGGTGCAGAGAACCACCGGAATCTGCCGTGCCGCACTGTAGTCCAGCAGAGCATCCACTGCTTTTGCAGAAGAAAAATCGATAATGGCATCTGCTTCCACCTGACATTCATTCATATCGGTGAACACCGGGTAGCTGTTTTTTCCGCTGTCTACAATATCAATTCCCGCTACGATCTCTGCATCCGGATCCTGCTCCACAAGACCGGAAATCACCTGTCCCATATGGCCGCTGCAGCCATGCATAATAATTTTTACCATAGTTTTTCTCCTTTTTATCACCACAGGGGAATGCCGCCCGCGGTATTCCCCTGATTTCCCTGATAACATACTGTATTCAAACGGGGATGCCTGACGATACAGACATCACCAACAACGGAAACAGCCCTTATGCAAGTTTGATTCCGAAATCCTTCATGGCCTTTGCAAGTGTTTCCCTGTTTGCCTCTTCCATCTCGCACAGCGGTCCGCGAAGAGGACCTACATTCATTCCCATCAGGTTCAGAGCGGTCTTTACCGGAATCGGATTAACCTCACAGAACAGTGCATTGATCAGCGGAATTGCGTCAAGCTGAATCTTTGCTGCACCTGCCAGATCTCCTTCCAGGAACTTCATAACCATATCGTGAGTCTCCTTCGGTGCCACGTTGGAAAGAACAGAGATCACGCCAAGGCCGCCGAGAGACAGGATCGGAAGAACCTGATCATCATTTCCGGAATACAATTCCAGACATCCGTCTGCCATGGACATCATTTTTGCAATCTGGGAAAGATCTCCGCTGGCAGCTTTGATACCAACGATATTCTTTACATTTTTTGCCAGTGTTACTGCTGTAGCCGGCTGAATGTTGCAGCCTGTACGGCTTGGCACATTATACATAATAATCGGAGTTTCCGGTACGGACTCAGCAATCGCCGTATAGTGTCTGATCAGACCTTTCTGGGTCGCTTTATTATAATACGGGGTTACAATCAGAAGCGCATCTGCTCCATAGCTTGCAGCCTCTTTTGACATCATGATCGCGGTTTCCGTACAATTGGAACCTGTTCCTGCAATAACCGGAACACGTTTCGCTACTTTATCAACAGCAAATTTGATGGTCTTCAGATGTTCTCCGTGTGTCAGTGTGGATGATTCCCCGGTTGTTCCACAGATAATAATTGCATCTGTGCTGTTTGCAATCTGATACTCGATCAGTTCCTCAAGTTTGTCATAATTGACCTTTCCATCCTCATACATAGGAGTTACGATTGCAACACCTGCGCCTTTAAAAATTGCCATTTGTCTTCCTCCTTTATTCTTCCGTAAAACTATTTACATTTTTATGACTGTCAGCGGCCTCTGATGCTTCTGTGGTAAGTGTGGTAATGCAGTCCACATCTCCCCGCAGCTTTTCAGGAAGCTCACGGCCTGTCAGGATAATGTGCATCGGATCTTTACACAGCTTCAGAATATCCGAAATCGTCTGCGCATCGGCAATCCCGATTTCCGGCAGTCCCAGAATCTCGTCCAGTACCAGAACATCACATTCCTGCGTAGCCACAACCTTTCTCGCAAAGTTCAGACCATTGAGAATGTTCTGCTTTTCCTCTGCTTTATCCTCATCGTCAAGCTCATCATAACAGTTTTCATGCTTTTCAAATCGGAAAATCTTGATATCCAGGCCTTCCAGGTTCTGCAGAAAGTCCAGAGACTGGCGCTCGTTTCCTTTCAGAAACTGAATCACGATCACACTCTGTCCTTCCAGAGCAGCTTTCAGACTCTGACCAATGGCAAGGGTAGTCTGTCCTTTCCCTGTGCCGCAGTATACTTCTGTTATTCCTTTTTCCATCACAATTCCTCTTATTGTTTTGAAGTAATATAAAACATCATATCTGTTCCCCCGGATCAAAAGAGATCCCGAACAGATATAGAACATTTTTATTTCCTGAATACGCTTATATTACCTCAGATTTTGCGGAAATGCAAGTGCGTCGTTTATTTCCTGTCGAATTTAGGCATTTCGCCAATAAACACCACCTTTTTTCCCGGTGCTGTATGTGCAAAAAATACGCGTCAGAACACCTCGCGGAATACTGCCTGTGAACGGTAACATTACTATTCTATATATTCCAGCTTGCTTACAGATACCTCGTAGGCAATTCTTCGCTCTGTTTCGTTGTCTCCCACACGTTTCATATATTCTCTGCTCTGGATCCGGCCCCACAGAAGCACATGGCCGCCTACGCAGAATGCAGAGGCATAACGGGCATTTCGTCCCCAGCAAATACACGGTATGTAATCGGATTTGCCATAAGGTCTGTTTACTGCCAGCAGAAGATCCGCTATTTCCCGTCCCAGCGGCGTTTTCCGATATACCGGCGGTTTGCAGATATAGCCGTCCAGAAAGATCTGATTCATCGGAAGAGCTTCCTCCTCGTCTTCCACAAAATTCAGTTCTCTGGCAAATACGGAAAGCACCAGACGATTCCTTTTTTCCTCATGGCGGTTATAAGACCGGAACTGACCGTGTACCTCAATATACTCGCCCACATAATCCTGTGTCACATCCAGAAGCCGTTCAGAGATCATGACCGGTATGCGGTCCTCGGAATCGCTCAGGCGCTTTACGAGAAGCTCTGTCATATAGAATCCCTCGCCAAACACCTGATGACTGAATGTGAAGCCTGTATCGATTTTCCCCATGATCGATACCTGATTGTTTTCAATAATTTTGTCTGCCATAATACAGTTCTCCTTCCTCTTTGGGTATTTTGTCTATACTATGTTTATGTGGACATGCATGATTTTATGACTGAAAATAAAAAAATTTTTTTCAATACCTTGTAATCTCCCGAAAATGTGGTAAACTTGATGTTCGGATAATACAAGATAAAAACACCTTAATATAGAAAGAATGCAGCTGTTCCATCCATCACAGCCGCAAAAGAACTCATTTATCTGCCTCAACTGCCTGCAGATATGACTTACACAGAAAGGATAACGACTTTATGAAAACCAAACGCGAAGACGTACGTAATGTAGCCATTATTGCTCATGTTGACCATGGCAAAACCACTCTGGTGGACCAGCTTCTGAAGCAAAGCGGTGTATTCCGTGAAAATCAGGAGGTTCAGGAGCGTGTCATGGACTCCAACGATATCGAACGTGAACGAGGTATTACCATTCTTTCCAAGAATACTGCCGTCCATTACAAAGGCGTGAAGATCAACATCATCGACACCCCCGGACATGCGGATTTCGGCGGTGAAGTGGAACGTGTTCTGAAAATGGTAGACGGCGTTATCCTTCTGGTGGATGCCTTTGAAGGTGCCATGCCTCAGACAAAATTCGTTCTGAAAAAAGCACTGGAGCTGGATCTTCATGTGATCGTCTGCATCAACAAGATCGACCGTCCCGAAGCACGTCCCGACGAAGTCATCGACGAGGTTCTGGAACTTCTCATGGATCTGGAGGCTTCCGACGAACAGCTCGACTGCCCGTTCCTGTATGCTTCCGCAAAGGCAGGACATGCCGTACTGGATCTCCAGGATACTCCGGAAAATATGGCGCCTCTCTTTGATACCATCCTGAAATACATTCCTGCCCCGGAAGGCGATCCGGAAGCAGATACCCAGGTCCTCATCAGCACCATCGACTACAATGAGTATGTGGGCCGTATCGGTGTGGGAAAAGTGGAAAACGGTAAAATTGCCGTCAACCAGGAGCTGATGCTGCTGAATCACCACGACATTGCCAAACGCCAGAAGGTAAAGATCAGCAAGCTTTACGAATTCGACGGCCTGAATAAAACAGAAGTAAAAGAAGCATCTGTAGGCTCCATTGTTGCCATTTCCGGTATTTCCGACATTCATATCGGAGACACCCTCTGCGGCGGCGAAAACCCGGAAGCCATTCCGTTCCAGAAGATTTCCGAGCCCACGATCTCCATGAATTTCCTGGTAAACGACAGCCCGCTGGCAGGCCAGGAAGGGAAGTACATCACCTCCCGTCATCTGCGTGACCGTCTCTACAGAGAGCTGAACACCGATGTCAGCCTCCGTGTGGAGGATACCGAGACCACGGAATGCTTCAAGGTTTCCGGACGTGGAGAACTGCATCTGTCCGTCCTGATCGAGAACATGCGCCGGGAAGGCTACGAATTTGCCGTCAGCAAGCCAGAGGTTCTGTATCGCTATGATGACAGGCAGCGCAGGCTGGAGCCAATGGAGCTTGCCTATGTGGATGTTCCGGAAGAATTTTCCGGCACCGTGATTCAGATGCTCAGTGAACGAAAAGGCGAACTGCAGGGAATGAGCACGGCAAGCGACGGATCCGTCCGTCTGGAATTCCACATTCCTTCCAGGGGTCTGATCGGATTCCGCGGAAATTTCCTGACGGCTACCAAAGGCACCGGTATCCTGAATACCATTTTTGACGGATATTCCCCATACAAGGGAGATTTCCAGTACCGCAAGCAGGGCTCCCTCATTGCCTTCGAGGCAGGCGAAACCGTCACCTATGGTCTGTTTTCCGCCCAGGAGCGCGGTACCCTGTTCGTAGGCCCCGGTGAAAAGGTATACAGCGGAATGGTAATCGGACAGAACGGAAAAGCAGAAGATATTGAACTGAACGTATGCAAAACCAAGCATCTGACCAATACCAGATCCTCTTCCGCAGATGAAGCCCTGAAGCTGACGCCTCCGAAAATTTTAAGTCTGGAGCAGGCCATCGAATTCATCGATCAGGATGAGCTTTTGGAAGTAACTCCCAAAAGCCTTCGTATCCGCAAAAGAATACTGGATTCCAGAGACAGAAAGCGTGCTGCTTTCCGCAAACAGTGATCTTCTATGCGTCGGGATTTTTCCCGGCGCTCTTTTTTTGATAAAATCCCTCCTTATGCAAAACAGAAAAAATATCATCATTCTCCCGTCTATTTTTTGTTATTTTTTTATCAATCTTTGGATTGACAATCAATTAACAAAGTTCTATAATGGCATCATCAGGTTTGATAAATAATTAACGTTAATTGCTTAACAACCATTTCAGCAATACTTTCTTTACACAAACAAATCAAACAGGAGGATTTCAAAATGGCAAAAACAGAAACACAGATTCCAACCATCATTGACACTCCGGAAGCTCTGGAAGCAAAGATGGCTGCGATGAAAGAAGCACAGAAACTTTTCGCCAGCTACACTCAGGAACAGGTAGACAAAATCTTCAAAGCCGCAGCAACTGCTGCAGACAAGGCACGTATCCCACTTGCAAAAATGGCAGTTGCAGAGACAGGCATGGGAATCGTAGAGGACAAGGTCATCAAAAACCACTACGCATCCGAATATATCTACAATGCCTACAAAGATACGAAAACCTGCGGTGTCATCGAAGAAGATACCGTTTACGGAATCAAAAAAATCGCCGAGCCCATCGGTTTGATTGCAGCGGTTATTCCTACTACCAATCCTACCTCCACCGCGATCTTCAAGACCCTGATCGCCCTGAAGACAAGAAACGCCATCATCATCAGCCCGCATCCCCGTGCAAAAGGCTCCACGATTGAAGCTGCAAGGATCGTTCTGGATGCAGCGGTAAAAGCAGGTGCACCAGAAGGCATCATCGGCTGGATCGATGTTCCCAGTCTGGAGCTTACCAACCTGGTTATGAAGGAAGCGGATATTATCCTTGCCACAGGAGGTCCCGGCATGGTAAAGGCGGCTTATTCCTCCGGAAAACCGGCTCTGGGTGTCGGTGCCGGAAATACGCCTGTCATCATTGACGAAACAGCCGATATCCGTCTCGCCGTAAACTCCATTATCCACTCCAAAACCTTTGACAACGGTATGATCTGTGCATCTGAACAGTCCGTCACGGTTCTTAACAGCATTTATGAAAAAGTAAAAGCGGAATTTCTCTACAGAGGCTGCTATTTCCTGAAAGAAGACGAACTGGAAAAAGTAAGAAAAACCATCATTATCAATGGTGCACTGAATGCAAAGATCGTCGGACAGAAAGCCGCCGACATCGCAGCAATGGCGGGTGTTTCCGTTCCGGCAGAGACAAAGATCCTCATCGGCGAAGTAGAATCCGTGGATATCAGCGAAGAATTTGCACATGAAAAGCTCTCTCCGGTTCTTGCCATGTACCATGCAAAGGATTTTGACGAAGCCATCGCTAAGGCAGAACGTCTTGTGGCAGACGGAGGCTACGGCCACACCTCCTCTCTGTATATCAATACAGCAGAAAAAGAAAAAATGGCAAAGCATGCGGCTGCCATGAAAACCTGCCGAATCCTTGTCAACACTCCTTCCTCCCAGGGCGGCATCGGTGATCTGTACAACTTCAAGCTGGCTCCTTCCCTGACTCTGGGCTGCGGTTCCTGGGGCGGCAACTCCGTTTCCGAAAACGTGGGCGTAAAACATCTGATCAATATCAAAACAGTTGCCGAAAGGAGAGAAAACATGCTTTGGCTTAGAACTCCGGAAAAAGTTTACTTCAAAAAAGGCTGCACCCCTGTTGCTCTGGACGAACTCGGAACCGTAATGGGCAAGAAACGCTGCTTTATCGTAACAGACTCCTTCCTCTACAAAAACGGCTACACCAGACCGATCGAAGCCAAGCTTGATGAAATGGGAATCGTTCATACCTGTTTCTCCGATGTAGAGCCGGATCCCTCTCTGGCAAGTGCACGTGCAGGTGCTGCTGCCATGACAGCCTTCCAGCCTGACTGTATCATTGCTCTCGGCGGCGGATCCGCTATGGATGCGGGCAAGATCATGTGGGTTCTTTACGAAAATCCGGACGCTGACTTCGATGATATGGCGATGGACTTCATGGATATCCGCAAAAGGATCTACACCTTCCCGAAAATGGGCAAAAAAGCATATTTTGTAGCAATCCCCACCTCCTCCGGTACAGGCTCCGAGGTAACTCCTTTCGCGATCATCACCGACAAGGAAACCGGAATCAAATGGCCGCTGGCTGATTACGAGCTGATGCCGAATATGGCGATCGTGGACACCGATAATATGATGACTGCACCAAAGGGACTGACCTGTGCTTCCGGTATCGATGTAATGACACATGCCATTGAGGCCTATGTTTCCATTATGGCTTCCGATTACACCGACAGCCTTGCTCTGAAGGCAATCAAGCTGGTATTCGACTATCTGCCGCGCGCCTACAGGGACGGCAATGATGTAGAGGCCAGGGATCACATGGCAAATGCCTCCTGCATGGCCGGTATGGCTTTCGCAAATGCCTTCCTGGGACTGAATCATTCCATGGCACACAAGCTTGGCGCCTTCCATCATCTGCCCCACGGAATTGCAAACGCCCTGGTTCTGACAGATGTCATGCGCTATAACAGTGCGGAAGTACCCACCAAGATGGGCACCTTCCCACAGTACCAGTATCCACATGCACTGGCACGCTATGCAGAGATCGGCCGTTTTGTAGGACTGACCGGCAAAGATGATCAGGAAGTTTTTGAAAAGCTGATTGAGAAACTGGAAGAGCTGAAAAAGATCATCGAAATCAAACCCACCATCAAAGATTATGGTGTAGACGAAAAATATTTCCTGGAGACCCTGGATGACATGGTAGAACAGGCATTCAACGATCAGTGCACAGGGGCCAATCCAAGATACCCGTTAATGTCCGAAATGAAGGAACTGTACCTGAAAGCATATTACGGTAAATAAATCAAACGGTTTGTATTACAGAAAGGATGTCAGCCATGAATTTAAAAAATAAAACAGTATTTCTGACCCGTCCCTACAAGGTGGTCTACAAAGACGGCGACCGCATTATCAAGGTGTTCACCAAAGAGCATGGGAAAGCGAATGTATTTAACGAGGCTCTCTGCCAGGCCCGCGTGGAAGAAAGCGGTCTGGATATCCCCGCTGTCCTGGAAGTCAGCATGATTGACGGAGAATGGGCTCTTGCCGTTGAATATGTAGAGGGAAAAACTCTGGAACAGCTTATGCAGGAAGATCCTGCCAATCCGGAGAAATACATGGAGCAGTTTGTGGATCTGCAGCTTTCCATGCATGAGAAAAAGGCTCCCCGCCTGACTCTTCAGAAGGATAAATTTGCCCGGAAGATTTCCAGTCTGAAAAACACCGTAGATGCCACCACCCGATATGAGCTTCATACAAGACTGGATTCCATGCCGAACCACACCAAGCTCTGCCACGGGGACTTCAATCCCAGCAATGTGATCGTAAGAAACGACGGCACCATGACCATCGTAGACTGGGCCCATGCCACTCAGGGAAATGCCAGCGGCGATGCAGCCATCACCTATCTGGAATTTGCCCTGAAGGATCAGAAGCTGGCAGATCTTTACCTGGATCTGTTCTGCAAAAAGAGCGATACGGCCAAACAGTACGTGCAGAAATGGCTTCCCATTGCGGCGGCTGCACAGCTTACCAAGGAAATTCCGGAAGAAAAGGAATTCCTCTCCCGCTGGATCGACGTCATCGATTTTCAGTAAACCTTTGAAACGATACCTCCCTATAAAAAGCGCGGCTGAAGTTCAGGAGAACTTCAGCCGCATATTTTATACTTTTTATGCTCAGACAAGTCCGTATTCTGCTGCCAGCTTTTTGAATTCCGGCAGAGAATGGATAATAGTTTCATAGGATACGCAGTATGCCAGTCTTACATAACCCGGGCATGCAAAGGAGCTTCCCGGCACCATAAGAATATTATATTTCTTTCCGGCCTCACAGAATTCCTTCTCATCTGCCACAGGAGATTTTACAAAGAGATAGAAGGCGCCCTGAGGTTTGATGCATTCAAATCCGCACTCCTTCAGTCCATTGTAAAGAGCGATTCTGTTTTTGTCATAAGCTGCCACATCCACTTCTGCATCCACACATTTTCCGATCACCTTCTGCATCAGAGACGGAGCATTGACGCTTCCCAGTGTACGGTTGGAAATTGCCGCTGCCGTGATCAGCTCTTCGCTTCCGTCCGCTTCATCCGGAATTACCAGATAACCAATACGTTCTCCCGGCAGGGACAGAGATTTGCTGTAGGAATAACCTACCACCGTATTTGCATAATATTTTGTCAGGTAAGGAACCTCCACACCGTCATAAGCCAGCTCCCTGTATGGTTCATCAGAGATCAGGTAAATCACGCTGCCGAATTCCTGCTGTTTTTTCTCAAGGATGGAAGCCAGTTTTTTGATGGTCTCTTCAGAATAAACCACACCGGTGGGATTGTGAGGTGTATTGACGATTACTGCTCTGGTGTTTGCTGTGATCTTCTGTTCCAGCTCCTCCAGATTCGGCTGGAAGGTCGCAGTATCCGGAGAGATTTCCACAAGCTTTCCGTCAAAATTCTTTACATATGCACCATACTCCAGGAAATACGGTGCAAAAACAACCACTTCTTCCCCCGGATTCAGGATCGTTTTCAGGATGACGTTCAGTCCGCTTGCAGCACCCACTGTCATGATCAGGTTCTTTGCCGCAAAGGAAGTTCCGAAACGGCGGTTCAGAGATTCCGCAATCGTCTGACGCACATCTTCAAAACCGGCATTGCTCATATATCCGTGAAGAACGGTCGGCTCCATTTCATTGACAAGGTCAATGATTGCCTGACGAACACAGTCCGGTGCCGGAACACTTGGATTTCCAAGGCTGAAGTCGAATACTTTGTCGGCGCCGTAAATGCTGCGAAGACGATTTCCTTCCTCAAACATCATACGAATCGCTGAATTGTTTTTTACATAGGGTTTCATTTTTTCTGAAATCATAATCTTACTCCTCTTCTTCCCGCTCAGGCGAGCTTAAGTCTTTTACGAAGCTGTCTTATTTCTTTTTCCTTTTTCCGAAAGCAATCCAGCCCGTCAGGGCAAGCATCAGAATTCCCACGATCATCCATGGAATCAGGTAATGCATTCCCTTTGGCCGGAACATATCGTAATATCCCTTCAGATAAATGACGGCAACGACCACGGGAATTACCACGCTCATATACCATCGGATTCCTCCGGGGAATTTCAGTCCGCTTCCCGTATTGGATTCCTTTACGAAAGCATCCCAGCCCCATCCGTTTTTCAGTGAGCAAAACAGGACAAAAAGCACAGATCCCAGCGGAAGGATGTTGTTTGATACAATAAAATCTTCCAGATCCATAATATTGGTGCCTTCCCCAAGCACCTGAAGACCGGACAGAACATTAAAGCCCAGAATCGCAGGCATGGAAAGGAGGATCACAAGAACGATATTCACAAGCACGGCTTTTTTCCGTTCCCATCCCCAAAGATCCATGGCAAACGAAAGGATATTTTCAAAAACAGCGATCACTGTGGAAAGTGCGGCAAACGACATAAACAGGAAAAACAGCGTTCCCCAGATTCTGCCTCCGGACATCTGATTAAATACATTGGGAAGGGTGATGAAAATCAGTCCCGGTCCGGCTCCCGGCTCCACATCAAAGGCAAAGCATGCGGGAATAATGATCAGCCCTGCCATCAGCGCCACAAAGGTGTCCAGTACCAGAATATTTACGGATTCCCCTGTGAGGGAACGTTCTTTGTCCAGATAGCTTCCGAAGATCGTCATGGCTCCGATTCCGATGCTCAGGGTGAAAAACGCCTGAGACAGCGCCCCGAAAATCACATTGCCGATCCCGGCCTCCTTCACATTGTCCGGATTCGGCACCAGATAAAACTTCACACCCTCCATGGCACCGTCCAGCGTCAGAGAATGAACAGCCAGCACAATGATCAGGCAGAGCAGGCAAAGCATCATAACCTTTGTAATTCTTTCAATGCCTTTCTGAAGTCCCAGTGAACAGACTCCGAAGGATACCAAAACTGTCACTGCCATCCAGAAGGTCATCGTTCCCGGTGAAGCGAGCAGATTTCCAAAAAAATCATTGATCTGTCCGGAATCCGCTCCCTGCAGTTTTCCGGAAACCGAAGCATAACAATAATACATCATCCATCCTGCAACCATGGTATAAAACATCATCAGCATATAACAGCCAATGATTCCCATATAGCTGTAATTATGGAAATTGGAGCCCTTTGGTTCCAGCGTCTGAAACGCCTTTGCCGCACTCTGACGGCTTGCACGTCCCACGGCAAATTCACAGACCATGATGGGCAGTCCCATCAGTACCAGGAACACGAGATAGATCAGGATAAAAATCGCCCCGCCATACTTTCCGGTCATGTAGGGAAACTTCCATACGTTTCCAAGGCCGATGGCACAGCCTGCCGATACCAGAATAAATCCCAGCCTTGAGCCAAACTTTTCTCTTTCTTTCACCGTTCTGCTCCTTATGCCAGCGCGTCCATGCCGACTTTTAATGCTTTCTTATTTAATTCCACAAACTGAGGTTTGATATTTGCTTCCAGGATGCCGTCCCAGTCAATATGTTCCAGTCCCATGGCTTTGATGATGGTTCCCAGAAGAATGATATTGGCAGCCTTTACGTTTCCAAGCTCTTCCGCAAGCGCTGTGGCATTTACCACCTTCGCCTTCACATGCTTTTCAATTTCTTCCAGAATATCATCCCCATAGGTTTCTTCTCCCGTAATGACGGACATGGACGGAATTTCTTCATTATTCACCACAAGGGTTCCGTCTTCCTTCAGATAATCCAGTGCACGGAGAGCTTCCATTTTCTCAAAAGAAACGATAATATCCGCTTTCCCTTTTTCAATAACCGGAGACATTACCTTTTCTCCGTAGCGAACCTGAGAAGAAACACTTCCGCCCCTCTGGGACATGCCGTGAATCTCACTCATTTTTACATCATATCCGGCTTCCATCAGACCGGTTGTCAGAATCTTGCTGGCGAGGATGGTTCCCTGACCGCCTACGCCTACCAGTAAAATACTTTTTGTCATGGGTTAATCCTCCTTCGCGATGGCATCTTTCGGGCAGACCTGCGTACAAACATCGCAGCCTACACACTGAGCACGGTTGATGGTAACTTTTTTAGCTGTCTTATCATAAGACATGGCCGGACAGCCGGCTTTCAGACAAAGCCTGCATCCCACACATTTCTCCGGATCCACTTTGTTCTTCGTTGCAAACAGATTATCAAACTCTCCTCTGTCTTCTTTGGAGAATTTCTTCAGTACACATGGCCAGCGGGTAATGATCACAGACGGTTCATCCAGTGCCAGGCATTTATCCAGAGTATCATCCACTTCCTGAAGGTTGTTGGGGTTGATGACATATACATGCTTCACACCGATGGCACGCACCAGATCTTCAATTTTGATCAGAGTGGTCTCTTCGCCTTTTGCCGTATAGCCGGTTCCCGGATTGTTCTGATGTCCTGTCATACCGGTGATACGGTTATCAAGAATGATATTCACGGTGTTGCTCTTATTGTATACTGTATTGATCAGAGAGTTGATGCCTGTATGGAAGAATGTGGAATCTCCAAGGACCGTTACCACTCTGCGTCCTTTGCCCTCGGCATTAAAGGTTCTCTGGGCTCCGTGTCCGATACTGATGCTTGCTCCCATGCAGACAGTGGAATCCATTGCCTGATACGGCTTTCCTGCGGCCAGCGTATAGCATCCGATATCACCGCTGATCATGATATCCTTGCGTTTTCCAAGACGGTAAAACAGACCTCTGTGAGGACATCCTGCACAGAAGGTAGGTGCACGGCCGATCAGCTTTGTCTTATCGTATTCCATCAGCTTCGGCTGTTCGCCGGTAACACATGCGCGAATCACATCAGGAGTCAGTTCGCCGTAGGACGGGAACAGTTCCTTTCCGATGCAGTCACAGCCCTGCTGTTTTACAAACTCTTCAATATACGGATCATTCTCCTCCAGAATATAAACCTTATCCACTTTGTAGCAGAAATCTTTGATCAGGTTTGCCGGAAGAGGATTGGTAAATCCAAGCTTCAGATAGGATGCATTTTCTCCGAATACTTCTTTTGCATAATAGTAGCATACGCCGGAAGCAATGACACCGATTTTGGTATCTCCCATTTCCACACGGTTGAATTCCGATGTTTCGCTGTACTCAGCCAGCGTTTCCATACGTTTTTCCAGTTTCGCACGAAGGTTTCTGGCAATCGCCGGAAGACAGACATACTTCGCCGGATTCTTGCTCCATTCCTTTGCAGGAACCTCTGCCCTGTCCTTCAGCTCCACAATGGATTTGGAATGACAGACACGGGTAGTCATTCGGATGATAAACGGCGTATCAAATTTTTCTCCCAGCTCGTAGGCAGCTTTTACCATATCGATGCATTCCTGGCTGTCGGACGGCTCCAGCATGGCAATTTTGGCCGCTTTTGCGTAATTGCGGTTATCCTGCTCATTCTGAGAGGAGAACATGCCGGGTTCGTCTGCGGTAACGATCACATTTCCGCCGTTGACGCCCATATAAGCCCAGGTAAACATGGGGTCTGCTGCCACATTCATGCCTACATGCTTCATGGAAACCATGCTGCGGGCTCCTGCTACGGATGCTCCGATGGCGGATTCCATGGCTACTTTTTCGTTTGGTGCCCACTCTGCATAGATTTCTTTATATGTAGCGAGATTCTCCAGAATTTCGGTACTGGGTGTTCCCGGATATGCGGACGCATAGGTTACACCAGCCTCATATGCGCCTCTGGCGATGGCTTCATCGCCGGTCATTAACTTCTTCATAGGTACCTCCTCATTTTCATCTGCTAATACTTTATTGTAACCCTATACGGACAGGTATGTCAATGTATTTCAGGCTTCGCTTTGAACAGAAAAACATCCGTTCCATAAATAATACAGACACGGATGTTTCTTAATAATCTCTATACAAAATAATCATATACCAGTGCAGACAGCTCCTGGATTTTCTGCTGTGCTGCCCCGGTATCCGGAAGATCCTGGGTCATAATGCAAAGGATATAATCTCTTCCTCCCTGTTCACCGGCATATACGATCGCAGCATCGCTTTCCACATCCGAAAGCTCCCCTGTCTTATTGGCACAGCGCACCCCCTCCGGCAGCCCGGCCGGAATCTTCCAGGTTCTCTGCTGATTCAAAAGAAGCTGCTCCATCTTTTCACTGAATTCCGTAGAAATACATTCTCTCCTGTATACACGTTCGAGAAATCTTCCGCAGTCATTGACTGACGTATAATTCTCTCCGGGAGGCGGAACATCACGGGAATCCTGAAGATCCCGGCCCTGACTGGTATCGCCGTAACCTTCTGCGGCGGCAAATGCATTTACCACAGGCATTCCATCCTCATGAATTCCGGAGGGCGTCAGCCTGCGGACCAATTCATTGGAGGACTCATTATGACTGATGGTGATCATATCCCACAGAAGCTGATTCATCTCCTCCGTCAGTTCCAGTTCTCCCTTATTCACCTTATCCAAAACAGTTCCCATGATATAAAGCTTGATCAGGCTTGCAGCCTTCATAGGTGCACTTCCAACAGACAGATATTCCCGGCTTTCCAGATCCTCCGCATAAACAGACCAAGTTCCCGATGTTCCCTCAAGTGCTGCTTCCACGGAATTTTTCAAATCTGACAGCCCTTCTGCCGGCCCCGGCGTGGGTGTAGGTTCCGGGGCTTTTGTGGGAACAGGCGTCGCTTCGGGAGCAGACGTCACAGCAGGAGCCGCTGTAACTGCAGGATTTGGCGAAGCTTCTTCCTGTATATCCCGGCGAGCCGATGTTTCTTCATATCCTGTCTGCGTTTTTTTCAAAAAAATACTGCCCAGAATGATAATGGCTCCCAGGACAAGCACGGCCAGTATCCCGAGAATCCCCGTCAGAATCTTTTTTCCTTTTTTCATTTTATCCGGTTTATTCCTTTCATTTTTAACTGTCCTCATACGACAGAAAAAGCTCCTGAGAGCTTTTTCATGCCATCAAAGGTGCAATATAAGAGGTCAGGCTGTTGACCATACTGATAGAATTCTCACTGTTTCCCTGAGAAGTCAGGATCGTGATAATAAAGGTTCTCTCTCCCGTGGAAAACAGACCGATTTCATTATAATTCTTGTCTGTAACGCCGTTAAAATTCAGGAATACAGAATAATTCTTTCCTACCGGATACATTCCTCCATTCACCTTATCGGAAGGATCAATGTAGAAATAATTCTCCAGAAAGTTTCTGTCAATCCTGCTGAAGTTATTCTGATAAATGGCATTTACCATGAGTGCTGCATCCTTGGCACTGATATAATTTTCCAGACTGGAAGATTCCGCCATCAGCATACGCTGTAGATCCACACTGTTGTAACCATAATCATGGCAGACCTGATTAATATGGTCAAGTCCCAGATAATCGATCAGCGAATTCATGGCATTATTATCACTGTATTTCATCACATCCTGCAGAAGATCGATCATCGTATAAGGCATACCATCCTGCTTCTGGGTGCTTCCTCTTCCACCGGCAAAGGTAACCCGGTAAGTAACCATTTCTCCCACATCATGGATTCCATTCTGCGCATCACAGGCAATGGTATACATGATCGGAATGGCAATCAGTGCCGAAGCCGGAACTCGTTCATCAGAATTCTCCACTCCGTATTCCTGTCCATCCGTCACATCCAGCACATATACCGCACGTTTTGCCGCATTGGCATTCAGATACTGTGCCATCTGATCCTGCACCAGTCTGGTTCCGCCTGTGAGAAGTGCAGACTGCTGATCTCTGGTAACCATTCCATCCCAGGAAACTACGCCTGCCTGGGGAATCATTTCCTCGGAATACACTTCCTCCGAAACAAGCTCTTCTGAAATCACACTTTCGTCCACGGAAATGCCGCTTCCGCCTATCGGGAATGCCACCTGATCATTATTCATACCATAAATTCCCACCTCTGAGATACAGGTATCACTGGTGGATGTTCCCTGATAAGTTTCAAAAATCATGATCTCAACGGAATCCGCGTAGATAGCCGGAGATACTTTCATGACATATTCTTTCTGTATATCAGAAAAATAGCAGAGTGTTTCCATTCCTCCCATCCGGACAACCAGTGCGTAAGGACGTCCGTTTTCGGCATAACTGGTTTCACTTCTCCAGTTTCCAAGCTTAAAGGTCATATACTGTACCAGATAAGCGCGATCAAACGTGAGCGTAATGGATTCTCCCTCGCCATTTCCAACCACGCCTTCCTGCCAGGAGGTTGCCGGGTTATGATCCACCGCAGCGTTGGCAGAATAATCCTGCCCGGAACTGCTTCCAAGGAAGCTGCTCTGAGAGGTCATTGCAATTCCCACTTCCGGAACCTGACTTAAATCCACCTCAAAATCTTCTTCCAGAGCAAAATCCTGGATGACCGTTCCTGTTCCAAAAGAAGTATTCTTTTCTGTCACCGTATTCTGATTGGCAAGTTCATAGCTTCCCATGATCATCTTCTGCTGGCGATAGGTACTGCCCTGATAGGAAGTAAACAGGATACAGAACAAAAGAGCCGCAAGCCGCAAAAACTTCCCGGCTAGGGAGACTGTTTTTCTGACTGTTCCCGTATCAGACGGCTTCGATGATTCCGTCAAAACTCCGGAATAATTCGTCACGGAAATACTGCCCTTTCCCTTTTTGGACACCAGATAATCCCGGAAGGATTTTTCCAGTCCGTTGATCTTTTCCGGCACTTCCTTTTCCAGAATCCGAAGGGCCTTTTCCGATTTTTTCGGTGTTCCCGTACTTTTTTTGCATTTCTGTATTCTTCGGATCGTACCCAGAATGCTGAACAAAAGCAGCAGCATAACAATTGCTGCCACGGTAAAAACAGCACTCTCCTGAAGATATGTCCGGCCCTCTCCATAGGGATATTGCCGGAACATCTCCCAGCTTTCCTGCTTATTCTGCATAAGCCACTGGAAAAATGGTCTGAAATCCACATTGACAACATAGTCTTTCAGACTATAAATACAATATCCGATGAAGATCAGTGAAAAAAGCACAAATCTTCTTCCCTTTTTGATCATATTTTCTGCCACAGAAGCGTTCCCGGACGGTGCAGCGCTGAAACGGCTCTTCATTTTATTGGCCTGATCCAGAATCACATTCTTTTTCTTTTCCCAGGATCTCAGGATTTCATCGGCACTCATGCCGGAATACTCACTGACAAATCCCACAGGCATCGGCATATCACCGGACACCACAAAATAAAGAGCAAGAGCATCTGCTGTAAACAGGGGGGGCTTATCGTTCTTTTCCAGAATCACCCCGTATTCATAAGGGTTATTCTGAAACTGCCTGGTAAGATCCTTGTATTTTGTAATAATTTCCTGTCTGTTTTTTCCTGCATTGGAAAACAGCTTCCGAAGATCCTTCAAAGCATCTTTTCCGCCGTTCCAGGAATATTCCTCCTGATGATTTAAAAACCATCGGATATGATCCAGCCGGGAAACAGCATCCGAAAAGCCGGATCCCTGTTTTGTCTCATAGGGAATCTGGCCTCCGCTGCTGTAATCCGGGCGGAGAGAGACTTTCATTCCAAGAGCTGCCGCCAGATTTTCCGTCAGTTCAATGGCTTCCTCTTCCCCAAGCCCCTTTGCTTTCAAAGCTGCGATGGCCTTTTTTCCATTTTCCTTTGCTGTTTTTTTATCATTTGTACCCGACTGCAAAAGATCAGGAACGCCTGCGTCCAGAGCTGCTTCCAGAAGCTTCGCCTCATGGGGCAGCTTTGGAGCCATGTCCAGAAGACACCCCAATGCCCTGCGCTTTTCCCGGAAAATCTCTTTTCCGTAAAGCTGCACCATGGCCTCATAGGCTTTCCCGATTTCACTGGCCGCATCGATCTGCGGAATCGTACTCATATCAGTAACCACCTCCGGTTACATCCAGAGAATCTGCGGCGCGAACTCCTGCAGATTTACCACACCATTTGCACACGGTTGTTGTCTCACCGTTCCAGCAATTCAGCTTTCCGCAGGTGCTGCATACAAAAAATCCCTCTGTACCACAGTACGGGCATCCGGGATAGTCTTCCGTAGACTGAAAGCTTCCATGAATCTGAACTTTATCAAAGCCTTCTTTTGTGGCAAGCTCTTCCTTGATAGGGAATGCCCAGGTCCGGATCCAGTCACCGTTTCGCTCCTCCACCCGCATGCCGTATAATTCTCGTTCTGTTCTGCATTTCGCCAGAATCACATTCGCCTTTACACGCATTTTTTACTCCTTCACTTCCTCTTCATTATCCGTCGGTACCTCTTCCGATTCTTCCTGAACAGTCTCCTGCGGCTGCACGAAAGGAATCTTCTCAGGCAAAAGCTCTTCCTCCAGATCTTCATATGGGAAAAACGGATCGTCTTTTTCCGCATCCCCATACACAAACTGCTCCTCATATTCAGAGTCATCCAGCAGAGAACTCAGCTTTTTCTGTGTCTTCTCTATAATTTTCGCCCCCATGATGGTACCTGTTTTCAAAATGGTTTCTATGGATTTTTCCACAGGTTTCTCCATATTCTGCACTTCCTCACGAAGAGAGCGAATTCTCTTTTCTGATTCCTGGAACTCTCTGGATTTTTCTTCCATCCGGTTGTCCAGATCAGAACGACGCTTCTGTGCCTCTTCCATGCTCCTCTGGGCTTCTGCACGCAGCCGTTCTGCTTCCTCCAGTTTTTTCTGAGCTTCTTTCTCCTTCCGGTCAATCTTCTTCTGGATTTCCCGGTAATGCTTCTTTTTCTTTTCCATCTCCGCCAGCTCGTCCTTCAGGATCTGCTGTCTTCTGCGTTCCTGCTGTTCCTGGAATTTCTTCCTCTCCAGAGCCTCCTGCTCCTCACGGACTTTTTTCCGTGCACGGCTCTCAGCGATCACCTGCTTCAGGAGCTCCATACTGTCTGCAATTCTGCCCGATTCAAAAATCACACTGATGGAAATATCATCTCCGCTGCCCTGGCTGGTGCGTTTGTTCAGATTCTTCAAAAGACTTACCTGACAATTTTCCACATTATTCAGCATTGGTGCCAGAAGTACATGATAATCCAGGAAATCCTCTTCGCATCCAAAGGATTTGATCAGACCATCGGTAGATACACACATAGCCAGAGGTTTCCCCTCGGCAAAAAAACTCTCCACCGCATCGATCGAATTTTTAGAGCAGATGGACGAAGTATAATTCGCCCTGCTGTTCTTATCTTCAATGGGAATTCCGGCAGTTCCCTTTTCGTCAATCACCACAAAACCGCCGTCACCCACAAGCATTCCATAATAATAATCCTCAGCCAGTACCGCAATCAGCACGGTACTGCCATAATAGGTAAAAAGACTGCTTTCATCCGCACCGGCCATACGCAGGATTTCTTTTTCCTTTTCCGTCAGTGGATTGGCATCATGATAATCTTCAATCGCAGCCGTCCATGAAGCCAGAAAATGTTCACTCATTTTTCGAAGTACATACCCGGAATTCTCCCGAATCTTTCGGGAAAACCGGTCATAATCTTCCATATATTGGCTTACTGTGCCAATGGCGCACTGGACAGCCTTTTTTGACCCGATATCACTTCGGATATATTTGGCACTTCCATGCCCGTCTGCGGCCACTGCAATACCATAATGCTCAGATGCTTTATAGTCTGCAGCATCCTGACAGATCATGCCTTTTTTGATATGGTCTGCCCCCTGCACCACACATTGTATTCCCTGAAACATCCTTCCGCCTCCTTTTACCAGCCTTCATCCACATCGAAAGAATAATCTCCTGACTCCGACATAATGTCCGCTTTCAGATCTTTCAGTGCTTCCCGCATCTGCTCCTGTTTGCTGCCTTCCACACTGGATTCATCCAACTCTCCGTTGCTCTCTCCCACCGGCATGCTCTTGCTTCCGATCTGGGAAGAAGTCACGGAAATCGCTCTCACAAGAGCAGTCATTTCCTTCAGATTGTTTGCTTTTACCACAAATTCTCTGTCGCCGGTAAATTCTTCCAGCACGTCCATATCCACACCGTTTCCAAGAGCAAGAGCGATTTTGATACCGTGCTTAAACCAATTATTGGAACGAAGAGCCGTAATTCCGGCCTTATAGTTGTCTGTCGGACAGCCGTCCGTGATCAGAAATACCACCGGGGCATAGGACAGAGACGGGGACTGCAGGAAAGACTTCCTGGACATTTTCTGGTTCAGTTCCAGAAGTGCAGCTCCAAGGTCGGTCACACCCTCTGCTTCCAGATCCCTCCATCTCTGATATTCTTCCAGAATCATGGGTTCCGGTGTGATCCACTCAAAGCCGGAACCAAAGGCAAGAACAGCCACTTTGATCTCGGTGGTGCTTTCTCCCACACCGATCAGCTCCGGCAGCACATCCCTCATAACCTGATTCATGGTATTGATTCGTTCTCCGCGCATACTGGCAGACACATCGATTACAAAAAACAGCACCATGCTTTTTTTGGCAGGAGCCATGGCCTCAAGGGGATCATCATTTTCTGCCTGAACCTCTTCACAGAAGTCATCAAATTCCACATCTTCAAAATTTAAATTCATTTCTGACATCGTTTTTCCTGTACTCCGCCTGATAAAGCGGGGCCTTATCTCCTTCCAAATTAATTTCTCGCAATCTCAAGAATCCGTTTCTGTGCTTTGCTCTTTTCATTGCTTTTCAGATTCAGAACATTTTCCCTGTTCCCTGTAAAAGCGGTCAGAACATCCATATCCCGGAACTCGGAAAAATTCACAGCAATCCGTTTTCCATTCCGGAAAATGGGACTTTCCTGCAGAAATTTCAGCCCGTCCTCACATTGATCCGTGGCCATCCCATCGGAAAACAGAACAAACACGCCTTCTGTTCCATTCTTTCCGGATGGACACCATTCCTTCTGCCGAAGCTTTTTCCCCAGTTCTCTGGCCGCATCGCCCAGATGGGAAAGGGCGGAAACATGAAGCCTCTGCCAGCCTCCGTAATCCTTAAATTCCACAGGCGGTTCGCACATCCAGGTAACCTCTTTTCCATAAGTCAGGACAGCGATCCGCTTATAATCCTTATCTTTTTCCAGATCAGAAAGAACCTCCTCCATAATGGAGTTGACAGAACCGATGGTGGTTCCTTCCATGCTTCCGGAACAGTCCACGATAAACACCAGAAGACGAACCTTTTCCGCCACCTCTCCAAGTACATCGTCAAACATGGATTCATCCCAGCCGCTGCCATCCAGATTCATCATATCATCCATTTGATCTGTCCTCCCTGATCTTCCAGATATTTTTTCCGTCAAAACAGATCTCCAGGCCGCGCCACAGCGGAATTCCGCCTCCGGGGGCAATCTGACGCTCTGTTCCGTCCGGATTTTTTCCTGTCCAGGGCAGGCTGGTCATATTCTTGATTCCAAATAATCCTTTTTTCTGTTTATTTTCTACTACCATACCTACTACCGTATTATTTTCCGTGTCTTCTCCATCGATCTGCCAGCGGAAAATCTTTGCTCCGCTGCTGAGATAGATCCGGCTGTCTTCGCATTCAAATACATAGTAGTTTTCTCCGCATCGCGGGCAGCGATAATTTCCATTCGCCGTTTTCTGAAAACTCTCCGCAAATCCCTTATATCCGCAGGAACAGCTCAGATAATCTGTTTTCAGACGGTTCAAAACCTCCTGCCACTTCCGGATATCCATTCTTTTTTCCGGCTCTTTTCCATCTGTAAAAGCTTTGGTAAATGCCTCCCCAAGCTCCCTGGGATACATGCCCCAGTATTTGATCAGACGATCCTGCACCCCATGTACCGGATGGTTCACACAGGAATCCTCTTCCATCGTAAATACACCGTGCTCTGCCATCCAGAGGTATTCCTCTCGTTCATCCAGAAATGTCTGCCTCATGGATGCGGCACCGCGCATGGGACTTCCACTGTGGAAAAACAGCTCGTAAAGCATCACTGCCAGTGTCCAGAGTTCCGTGGCTTCCGAATATTCCTCCGTTTTCTTCAAAATAAGCTCCGGTGCCCGGTATTCCTGATATAACTCCTTTTCCGTCAGCGGCTCCGTCACCCGTTTCATCCCATAAATATCCAGAAACAAAAGATTTCCTGTCTGCACATGAAAGTAAATATTTTTCCGGAGATCTCCCAGATAAAACATTCCTTCTTTCCACATCACAGCTTCCAGCTTTACCAGCTTCCAGGCAGCTTCTATGATAGCCGAAAAATCCGCAAAACGAACGACGGCTTTTTTTCCATCCTTTTCATACCGTTTCTCTGAAGCATAATCCTCAAAGCTTTTATATTCTTCCGGAATATTTTTATAAAAACACATCACACCATCGTCCGTATCATCCATTCTGTCCGGCTGGATCATTCGGATTCCCGACGATTTCAATGCTTCATTCATCGCCTCAAAGCTTCTCAGCCACAATTTCTGGGCTTCCATATTCTCTTCCCCGCTTTGCCAGGGATGTCTGTCCTGTTTTAACGTAAGTTCCATACACTGCTCCCGTTTTTTCTTTATGACAAGATCCGTGCACCAATACCATCGCCGAAATCAATCTGAAGGCCGATCCAGATGGGCACACCGCCTCCCGGTGCCACATCCCGGATGGAATTGTCCGGAAATTTTGCTTTCCATACCTTTTTGGAAAGATTCTTGATTCCGTACATGCCTTTTCGGTTACGGTTCTCAATCACTTCTCCGGTAATCGTATCAAAATCATCCTCATTTTCCGTGTAGCAGCGATAGAGCTTCAGGCCCGGATAAAGAGGTGCCAGAAGATCCTTGATCTGCAGCGTATAAATCTTGCTTCCGCAGTTCCTGCAGCGGCATACAAAATGAGGTTCATGGTTAAACAATGTTGAATAGGTCACTTTTCCGCAGGAGCAGTGAATAATATCGGAACGCAGACGAATCAGAAGCTCCTGCCAGCGTTTTTCAATAATTCTCTTGTTCGGGCTCATCAGTCCTTCCGTAAAGCTTCTGGTAAACGCTTCACGGATGTAAGACGGGTACAGATTCCACAGCTTGATGGCATTGTCGTGAACACCCTTTACCGGACGATTGGCATCATTATTGGGATCAAAAATAAAGATCGGAGATTTTCCATAATGAAGAAGCTCCTTGCCCTCGGTAAGAACCACGCTTTTCAGCACATTTTTTCCTTCCAGCGGATCGCTCCTCATAAAGAGGCGGAACAGTACCACTGCCAGAGAATAACGGTCTGTAAGCACGTCCGGTTTTGCCACTCCCCGAACGATCTCCGGGGCCATGTAACCCGGGAAACCGCCGATACCGAAGTTTTCTCCGTCGGGAGCCACATTATCGCAGTCGCATACCAGCACTTCGCCTGTCTTTGTATTGATAAAGAAACCGCCGCCATTTAAGTCCTGATAGCTCTTGCCTGCCAGGTGCAGAGAACGGAACGCCTTGACAATATTAATGGCAGCCGTTACCTGAGCGTCCAGGCTCTCGAATTTATACGTTTCCTTGATGGCATTCTGCCCTTTGACTGCCGGTTTTTTCCACTTAAATCCGATATAAATGGTATCCATATCCACATAACCGGATGGAGCCACATCCATCAGATACCCAAAAGTCGGATACTGACCTGTGGCTGTAATATACTTCGGCCACAGAAAATGATGATCATTTTCCGGTGCACCGTCATCAATATTGTTTTCCAGATTTTTCCGGAAATCAGCAGGATGAGGTAATTTATCATAAAAATACCACTTCAGGGCATACGGTTTTCCCTGATAGTCCACCAGATAAACGATACCCTGGCCGCCCCGTCCAAGCTCTTTGCGAACAACCGCTTCTCCTCCGTCTTTGATTCTGACTCTGTCACCTGTTTTTAATTCACATGATGCTCCCATGTTTCATCCTCCAACTTTCTCTGTTTCGTTTCTGCTGCGCACCTGTTATTTACCATCCTTCATCAAAGGAAACATCAGAGCTGTCTGCTCCTCCCATAATATCGGTGGCCTTCTTCACTTCTTCCACCAGACGACGCTCTTTATCCTTAAAGACATCTTCCTCTGTTTTTTCGGATCCTTCGTCTGTCAGAGACATACTCTTGCTTCCGATCTGGGAGGAAGTGACAGCCAGAAGAGTAATCAGATTTTTCAGCTCTTCTGCACCATGTGCCTGTACCGCCAGTTCTTCGCAGCCGGTAAATTCCCGAAGCACGCTCATATTTGGCGCGGAACCGATTCCTACCGCAATTTTCAGGCCATATTTGTACCAGTTATTTTTCTTCAGTGTATTCAGACCGGTTTTCCAGTCATCTGTAGGAGAGCCATCCGTCATTACAAAAATGACAGGTGCATAGGACAGTGACGGTTTATTCATAAACGCAGAACGGGACAGCTTTGCACTGAGCTGCTTGAAGGCCTCTCCCATAACCGTCGTTCCGCCTGCGCTTAAACGCGGCCACTGCTGATATTCTTCTACTCTGACAGGAGACGTTGTGATCCATTCACACTTGCTGTCAAACTTCATAACAGCTATGCTGATATCTGTCTCCGCGCCGCCGATTCCGATCAGCTCAGGAAGCAGTTCCTCCATAGTTCCGTTTACTGTTCCAATCTTGGTTCCGCTCATACTTCCGGATGTATCAATCAGGAAAAAGATGGTCATGCTCTTTCTGGAAGGCTCCATCGTATCCAGAAAATCCTCTTCTTCAATTTCCTGTCCCTGAACCTCTTTTACCTCGTCATCGCCCCAGTCCAGATCATCAAAATCTGCGGTATCAAAATTCAGATCCATTTCATTTTTGCTCTCTGCCATTGTGTTCTCTCCTTTTCGTGTTTTGTGAAATTTCATAATCCTTTCGGATTTTTCTTCATTTTCTCTTTTCAAAATCCTGTATCATAAAAGACAGATATCATATATATAAAGTCTGTCGTTATATCGATGCCTGTAGCTGCCGGACACGGATGCACTTACCCAGGAAAGGATTTCCTGCCCAGACAGGTCTTTTGCCGCCCCTTTTAACTGGAAATATAATCGTTTCTGATGATTCTTCCCGGACTTCGCAAGGTACTGACGCACCTGAGACGCATCTGTAAAAATCACATGATTTCTGGCAAAATAACTGGCATTTTCCAGACTGCAGTCCACCTTTGGTTCCAAAAAAAACAGATAATTTTTCATAAGCTGACCGCATCGAAGGAAATAGTCATAGGCAATCTGCCGCTTATCCGGTAACGCTCCCAGATCCATGGTCACATCCATATGATACCACTGATCCTTTAAGCATACCAGGTTCCAGGCATGATTGTTTTCTGCCGCCGCCCCCGTATAGGTGAAAGAATCCTGGATTCCTCTTTCCCTGACACGGCCTTCGATCACGGCTGAAGGAATCCCTGCCAGATCCAGAAGCCATTTGATCCCCATGGCAATTCCCAGGCAAACCGCCCGGCGTTTCAAAAACACACCTGTGATGCTGCACACATCTCCGGAAGAATCGCCCGAAGCCAGGTTTTCTCTGGCATATTCCACATTACGGATAATAAAATCGTGGGCGAATCGCACCGTTGCCAGACTATTCATCCGCCTGGCTGTCACTTCATCCAGAAAACGGTTTCCGATTCGTTCCAGCTGCTGCCGGATTGCCCGGCTCTGTGCCATATTTTTATGATATTCCAGATTCAGTATGGTAAAAACCCCATTTCCGCTTACCGAATAGCAGGAAGTTTCCACATAAAAGAATTCCGGACAGTCCAGAACAACCATCGGAAACACCTTCTTCACCGCAGAAGATGGACCCATAATGCGGATACTCTGCTCATGAGCGGCAATTCCCTTTACAATAGCATCATACACAGGCCGTTCCAGCACAGACAAATGGTTATAATAAAAACGAAGTTCTTTCATATGTATCCGCCTGCCTTTCCCTATACCAGCATCGTATGCGCAAATTCATTTACCGCTCTGGAGTAAATATAGACCTCTCGTTTCTGCATACGCAGGATTTCTTCAGGCTTTACAATATATTCCCGTTTTATGCTGATATTGGTGTTCTCTCCACTTGTCGTCGTAGGGAAAAACTGTATGGGACTATAGCTTTTGCTTTTGCTGTAGGAACGGCTGATTTCCTCTTTATCATAGGAACCGATAACCTCAGACCATTTTGTGGCGCTGACATTGGAGCTGTGCGTAAAAATAATATTTTTTCTGCTCTTTCCCAATATCACGTTAAACAGCTTATCATCTGCATTCACAGACGCATAAATATCTCTGCTGCAAATGGCCAGTCTGCACCTGTCGGAATTCTGCTCGATCATTCTTCGAAGATATTCATTATCCGAAACCTCCAGAGAATCCAATACACAGCAGAGAGTCATTCCCTTCTGTACCGCCAGCCGGAGCTCGGAAAGCATCAGGTTCAGCAAAAGCTGATTAGCTGTGGATACCACGTCCACCAGAAGGATTCCACGGTTGCCCAGTGTGGACAAAATATTAACCGGAGGCATGCTCTGTCCCGGTATGACAGGCTGGCGCTTCCAGAGAATATCCTGAATCTGCGCCTCCAGATCATAAAAATAATTCTCGATTTTATAATATTCACTCTGCCCTGCCATCAGCCTCATTTTGATCTGCTGTCCCTTTGCCTGGTCCATTTTTCCCTGCATGATGGCTTCATCAATTTTGAGAAACATCTGGCCATGCGGACAGGTGGACATCAGATGATAGCTGGGCCTGATTCCTTTTGCTGCAAGAAAAGCACACATTCCTTCCAGATAGGTCCGCTGACTCATTTTCATTTCAAAATCTTTGGGAGCCGATTCCATGATCATCTGGCTGATCTCCCGGCTGGTTTTCTGCCAGAACGGCTCGTAGCAGGGATTCATTCCATTGATGATTCCTATCAGGCCCGTTCCCGAAAACAGATCCAGCATATATTGCTCCAGTTCCCGGTTCCCACAGTGAAGAATCACCACCGGAAGCTGATGATGCGCCGCCAGCATGGAAAACGCCCCAACGGCTTCCGCCCGGATCCCGGCATCACCTCCGGATATTACCGTATTTTCCGGAACCTCAGATGCCGGAAAAAAACCGCCGATCTCCGATGGCTTATATTCCACAACGCCTCTTTTTTTTATATTTCGCTGCTCCGGGGTATTTCCGGACGCTCTGGTCAAGAGGCTGCTGACACCGCCAAGCATCAGCTTTGTGCCTCCCCACATCCCCTTTCCCATCAGGAGCATCATTTTT
>CAMBYR010000005.1 GCA_945872375.1 uncultured Blautia sp.
AATTTCATCCATCTCTTTTCCTTCCCCCGCCTCTTATTCATGCCGATACCGCTAACGATACAGCTCAAACCGGAAAGGAAACGGCTGGGAAAACGGCAGACACACGATCGCTTCTCCCACCTGCAGCCGGGACATATCCCAGTCCTCCACCACCTGACCGATCCGTTTTTCTTCGGTATACTGCGCCCCTGTGGACACATATTGTTCCAGCATGATGTTTTTGCCAAAAAGATTGCTGATATATTCTCTTGTGGTAATATCATTTGCTTTAAATGCAAAAATCGACGAAAATCCGGCCGCTATATTTTTTCCGCGGCTTTCCTCATATATTTCATAGAGCTGTTCAATACTCTGTAAACCTGCAATAATCTTGACACCAAGGCTTCTTCCAAAGTTCACGCCGTCATCGATATGCTGAAGGTGCGGCAGAAGCTTGAATTCATCACAGATCAGGTAAACATTTCCCTGATTGTTCTGCCGTCCCAATGCTTCCTTCAGTGCCATGTCAAACAGAAGACGATATACCGGAGTCAGGACACTTCCGATCGAAAGGTCATACTCAATATAAAGAACCTTTTTTCCTCTGGAACGGACAAATTTTCTCATGGAAAATCCGCCTTTATCTGCAAACACCCCAATAAAAACCTCACGTATCACGGAAAACAATTCTGCCATAACGCCCTGACTCTGTCCGCCGTCTCCCGCAATATAGGAGCAGGTTCCCTGCATATCCGGCCACGAATTCAGGATTCCCCGGAGCATAGTCGCATTACATCCGTCCAGCAGGCTTCGAAGTTCATTGTTATACAGACTCTGCAAAACATCCTTATCTTTTTTTGCTTCACGAATCAGGCAGACCAGAAGAGAAGATAAAAGGTCCCTTGCTGCATTTGGAAAAAAGGCATTTGTCGTTTTCTGAATCCTGTCTTCAAACAGAGATTTGCAGATCTCACTGCTGTTCATCAGAAAATCCCGTTCTTCCCAGCCATCTGCAAGAATTTCCTTGAAAATATTCCACTTCAGGGATTTGTCCCGGTACTGCCTGGAATTTCCGATCACATACTGATCCGGGCGGTAAAAGCGAGAATAAAAGTCTCCCTTGCTGTCAAAAATAATCATCACATCATCCTGCGTCATTTTCTTCTGAAGCTGATCTACAAAATGATAAAACAGAGTTGTTTTTCCACATCCGGTTCCGCCTACAAACAGCATGTGCTTACTGAGTGTACTTTCATCAATGCCAAAAGCCGCCGGTTTTCCATGATGTGTTCCCTTAAGGATCACCTTTGATGACGGATGTACTGCCGGTGGATGGTTCAAAGATACGCTGGTTCCTTCCAGAACCTGTCTTGATAGGGCCATGGTGTTCCTCCCGTATTCTTATCGTTCCAGTTCCCGCTCTTTCTCTTCATCATCGTTATTGTTATTGTTGTTGTTTTGATTTTTCTCAAAATCCCGGGAATTCGCTTTCTTTTTTTCTTCATCGGAAAGCTCATAGCTCTTTTTAAATCTTTCTTCCTGTTCTTTCCGCTGCTTTTCAGCCTGCTCGATTTTTCTCTGTTTTTCTTCCTCTTCCTGCTGTTTTTTCTTTCCAAAGTCAAAAAGTCCCATCGTGCTCCCTCCTCAGATTATCGATTTTGTCGAAAATAATCCCCAAAAAATATACTATTATGTTTATTTTAGCTGTTTTTGAATCAACATGCAATACTTTTCATCATTACGTTTTTCGAAATTCATATTTTTTTCATTTGATTTTTTCATCCATCCGGGTTAAGCTATTTTCATATTCTTCGGTGTTTCTGCCGCATATTCCCCATTTAAAACAGTATTTCTCCCACTCACTAATTGTAACTATTCATCATTTTTTGTATAATAAGAAAGGAGAAATCATGAAGAAATCATTAACCAACGGCGCTTCTTCGCCAGCTTTACAAAAGGAAGTGTATGGATCTATGGCTTTAGACACCAGACAGCTTTACACTACAGAAGATATCATGGCCCTGCCTGACGGAGTGCGGGCAGAGCTCATTGACGGTGAAATATTTTACATGTCCTCGCCCAATGTCACTCATCAACGGCTTTTGCTGAATCTTGCAGTTGCTTTTCATTCCTATCAAAAACAAGGCAAAGGCGGATGCGAGACGTTCATTGCTCCCTTTGCGGTCTTTCCTTTAAGGGACAAGTACAATTATGTGGAGCCTGACCTGATGATCCTGTGCCCCTCCGAGGAGGATGAGCGGCTTCAAAATGACGGCATCCACGGTGCTCCGGACTTTGTTCTGGAAATCGTTTCCCCTTCTTCCAGAAGGATGGATTACGTGCGGAAGCTGAACAAATACTCCGAAGCCGGTGTACGGGAATACTGGATCGTGGATCCCTCCAAAGAGCAGATCACCGTCTATGATCTTACCAATGATGAAATCTCCTTCTATACCTTCGAAGACAAGGTTCCTGTGGGAATCTACAGCGATTTCTCCATCGATTTCACGGAACTGGATTTTCACCGGTAAAGAAAACATACAAAAGAAAAAATGATAAATACCAATGATAAAACGAATCACACGTCAGACAAAAAGAACACCTCCATCCGCTGATTTCAGCAGATACAGGTGTTCTTTTATTCTCTCTTTGTTATCTTTTTACACTCAGACGCACCAACGCTCTGTGAAGCTTGGCTTCCGCCATTTTATAATCATGCTCGCTGAGCCCGGTCTCTGCCAGACGCTTCTGTGCACGCTCCTTTGCCCTGGAAGCACGTTCCTCGTCAATATCCTCTTTCCATTCCCAGGTAGTGGCCAGCAGGCTGCACTCCCCGTCCATCATGGAAAGCATTCCGCCGATACAGGCAGCCTCTTTCCGGGTCCCGTCTTCCATCACTACATGGGCTTCGCCCATTCCAAGAGCCGTACAGAAATTACAGTGCCCTGCCAGAACCGCAAGATCTCCTGTAATACTTCGGCAGACCACACGCTCTACCTGTCCGTTAAAAAGCAGCCCGTCCGGTGTTCCGATCCGCAATGGGAAGGTCTTCATAGACATCCTCCTTTACTGCTTCTTCGCTTTTTCAAATACATCATCAATGGTTCCTGCAAAGAGGAAGCAGCTCTCCGGAATATCATCGCATTCACCGTTCAGGATCATACGGAAGCCGCGGATCGTTTCCTTCAGCGGCACATACTGTCCTGCCATACCGGTAAACTGTTCTGCAACGGAAAAGCTCTGGGACAGGAAACGCTGAACCTTACGGGCACGGTTTACTGTCTGTTTATCTTCTTCGGAAAGCTCATCCATACCCATGATGGCAATAATATCCTGCAGTTCTTTATAACGCTGCAGAACACGCTGTACGGAACGGGCAACTTCATAGTGCTCCGTACCCACGACTTCCGGAGACAGAATACGGCTGGTGGAATCCAGCGGATCCACTGCCGGATAAATACCCTGGCTTGCAATATCACGGGAAAGAACCGTAGTGGCATCCAGATGCGTAAAGGTTGTTGCAGGAGCCGGGTCTGTCAGGTCATCGGCCGGCACATATACAGCCTGTACGGATGTGATGGATCCCTTTCTGGTAGATGTGATACGTTCCTGCAGAGTACCCATTTCTGTTGCCAGCGTGGGCTGATAACCTACTGCGGACGGCATACGTCCAAGCAGCGCGGAAACTTCAGATCCTGCCTGGGTAAAACGGAAAATGTTATCAATAAACAGAAGCACGTCCTGGTTCTTCACGTCACGGAAATATTCCGCCATGGTAAGTCCGGAAAGACCTACACGCATACGTGCTCCCGGCGGCTCATTCATCTGACCGTAAACCAGTGCGGTTTTGTCAATAACGCCGCTTTCCTTCATTTCATTGTAAAGGTCATTTCCTTCACGGGTACGCTCTCCAACACCGGTAAATACGGACAAACCGCCGTGAGCTGTTGCAACATTGTGAATCAGCTCCATGATCAGAACGGTTTTTCCTACACCGGCACCGCCGAACAGACCAATTTTTCCGCCCTTTGCATATGGACAGATCAGGTCAACGACCTTAATACCTGTTTCCAGAATCTCCGTAGCCGGAGTCTGTTCTTCGTAGGAAGGCGCCGGACGATGAATAGCCCAGCGTTCCTTTGCTTCCGGTGCCGGAAGATTATCTACCGGATCACCCAGAAGGTTAAATACACGGCCCAGACATTCCTCTCCCACCGGAACAGAAATAGGAGCACCTGTGTCAACGGCTTTGACGCCGCGCACCAGACCATCCGTAGAATTCATGGCAATACAGCGAACCGTATTGTCACCGATCTGCTGGGCAACTTCGGCCGTCAGCTTTACGCCTTTATTATCAATTTCAATAGCATTGAGCAGTGCGGGCAGTTCATCGTGCGCAAAACGGATGTCCAGAACAGGACCGGTGACCTGCACTACCTCGCCAATGTGTTTTTCGCTCATGTTTCGAATCTCCTCTATGAATCTGCATTCGTCCTTATGATTAATTTACAGACCTTCTGCACCTCCGACAATTTCTGTGATCTCCTGCGTTATGCTGGCCTGACGTGCCCTGTTGTAATACAGGTTCAGCTTTTCGATCATCTCTTCCGCATTGCTGGTGGCCGCTTCCATAGCAGTTCTGCGGGCAGCCAGCTCACTGGCAAGCGCTTCACAGACACCTCCGTAAACAAGTCCGGCCAGGTATTCCGGGACGATCGCGTCGAATACTTCCGCACTGTCCGGCTCGTAGAGGATCAGATTCCGCACAGGTTTCTTCTCTCCTGCATCTTTCGGATCCGCCAGTTCACTCAGCGGCAGCATGGATATAACATCCGGCTGCTGAGACAGCATGGAAACAAATTTAGTATAGCATAATTCGATATGGCCGAAACTGCCCTTTTGAAACTCACCGCAGAGAAGATTCGCAATTTCAAAGCAGTCTGCCACGGAAACACCTGCGATCTCCGCAAATTCTTCCGTAAGACAGGGAATGCCTCTCCGGCGGAAATATTCCACCGCCTTTTTTCCTATGGGAAGTACCACATAATCCTTTCCGGCTCCGGAAGCTTCCAGGCATTTAAAAAGATTTGCATTGTAGCCTCCGGCAAGACCTCTGTCGCCGGCGATCACAACATAACAATACTTCTCATTGGATGATTCTTTTGCGAACACAGAAGAAAAATCCGTATTTCCCTCTGCAATATCTCTCAGTGTCTCGTAAAGAGTCTGAAAATAAGGGCGGCATGTTTCAGCCCGTTCCTTGGCTTTACGCAGTTTGGAGGATGCCACAAGTTCCATTGCCTTGGTAATCTGCATGGTGCTCTGGACACTTTTAATACGCAGCTTTACCGATTTCATGTTTGCAGCCATATTGTGCCCTCCTAATCACATTATTTCTCAGGTCTTGTATTCAGAAAATTCTCTGTAAAACTTTCCAATACCTGTTTCAGTTTTTCATCTGTTTCTTCTTCCAGCTTACCGGTAGACGCAATCGTCTGCATCACAGAAGCACCGTCCGCATCCGTATCCAGATAAGTAAACAGATTGCTCTCATATTCCCGGACATCCTCTACAGCCACACGGGAAAGGATTCCCTTGGTAACCGCATAAAGAATTGCCACCTGTTTTTCCACAGGAACCGGTGCGTTCTGATTCTGCTTCAGAACTTCCACAATACGGGCACCCTGCTCCAGACGCGATTTTGTATCGGCATCCAGATCAGAACCGAACTGAGCAAAGCTCTGCAGCTCACGGTACTGGGAATAAATCAGCTTCAGAGTACCGGCAACCTTCTTCATTGCCTTAATCTGAGCATTTCCTCCTACTCGGGATACAGAGATACCCGGGTTTACCGCAGGCATAACACCGGAATGGAACAGCTCTGTCTCCAGGAAGATCTGGCCGTCTGTAATGGAGATGACGTTTGTGGGAATATACGCCGAAACGTCTCCGGCCTGTGTCTCAATAATCGGCAGTGCGGTCAGAGATCCGCCGCCATGCTCGTCATCCAGTTTTGCTGCACGCTCCAGAAGTCTGGAATGCAGATAGAAAACATCTCCGGGATATGCCTCACGTCCGGGCGGACGGCGAATCAGCAGAGAAAGTGCACGGTATGCAACCGCATGCTTGCTCAGATCATCGTAAATGATCAGCACATGTTTTCCTTTATACATAAAATATTCGCCCATTGCACATCCGGAATATGGTGCAATATACTGCAGCGGGCTGGCTTCCGAAGCCGTTGCCGCAACAACAATGGTATAATCCATGGCGCCATTCTTTGTCAGAGTTTCTACCAGCGTGGCAACTGTGGAACGTTTCTGTCCGATTGCCACGTAAATACAGATTACATCCTGTCCCTTCTGGTTGATGATCGTATCTGCCGCCAGCGTTGTTTTTCCGGTCTGACGGTCACCGATGATCAGCTCTCGCTGACCTCTTCCGATAGGAACCATGGAGTCAATCGCCTTGATTCCCGTCTGAAGCGGCTCATGTACGGATTTTCTTTCACAGATTCCGGGAGCCGGGCTTTCAATCGCTCTGTATTCATTTGTTACAATGGGACCTGCACCGTCAATAGGCTGTCCAAGGGCATTGACAACCCTGCCGATCATGGCTTCGCCCACCGGCACGGATACGACTTTGCCCGTACGTTTTACGGTCTGTCCTTCACCAATCTTCTCATCGGAACCAAATAATACGATGGATACGCTGTTCTCTTCCAGGTTCTGGGCCATACCAAAGCTGCCGTCCTCGAACTCCAGCAGTTCTCCTGCCATGCAGTTGATCAGACCGCTGGCTCTGGCAATACCATCACCTACCATCAACACCGTACCTGTTTCATTCTGCTGAATGGCATTATCGTAATATTTGATCTGGCTGCGGATGACCTTTGAAATTTCTTCAGGTTTTAATTGCATGTTTTCCTCCAGCAGCGCAGTTACTGCGCAGTTTATTTTGTATCCTTCACTCAGACAATAACTTCATTCAGTTTTTTGGAAATGCCGGACAGACGGCTCTGTACCGTTCCGTCAAGCTGCTTTCCTTCTATTTCCACCCGCAGACCAGCGACTACGGAAGGATCTTTTTTCTGGATCAGGGAAACCTGTTTGCCTGTCATTTTTTCCAGTCTGACCTTCAGGGTTTCCATCTGTTCCGCAGTCAGAGTCACCGCACTGGTAACGACTGCCTCCGCAATATGATGGTCCACATTATAGCGCCGTGTGAACTCCTCGCAGCATCCTGCGTATTCTCCCAGGAGATTTCGTTCACACAACAGCTTCAAAAAATTCACTAAATATCTTTCCGCCTGGGTACCAAAAGCGTCTTCGATCAGTTTTGTCCGTTCCGCCTTGGGAATGGATGGCTCTGCCAGGAGCTTCTGATAATCGGGATTTTCCCGGAAAATCTGACGGATTTCCTCCATCTGCTCCCTGATCGTACCCGTAAGCTGTTCTTCGGCAGCAAGATCGTAAAGGCTGCCGCCATACAGTCTGGCAGTCTGGGTCATGATGCCTCACCTACATTCGAAATAAACTCGTCAATCAGTTTCGTATGGTCTTCTTCGCTGATCTCTCTCTCGATCACTTTTCCGGCAATCTCCACAGCCATACCGCCAATCTCGTTTTTGATCTCATTAACGGCTTTGCGTTTTTCCTGGGCAATATCACTTTCGGCCTTCGCCTTCATGGCTGCAGCCTGAGCGGATGCCTCCGCAAGCATCTGTTCACTCTGAACAGCGGCTGTTTTCTGTGCTGATGCAACGATCTCACTGGCTTTATTTTTCGCCTCAAGCATATTCTGCTCGTATTCTGATTTCATTGCCTGTGCTTCATTCTTTGCCTGTTCCGCCTCGCGAATCTGTGCATCTGCCAGACTTTTCCGTTTTTCCAGCATTGCATTGATGGGCTTAAAAAGGAAGCGCTTTATAAGATAGATCTGAATAAAGAGATTGCAGATGGTAGCGATGAATGTCCATGGTACAATACCAACTAATTCCTGTACATCCATGTTCTGTACCTCCTTGTTTTCCTGCGGCTGCTTCTGTCAGAAGCAGCACCTTTTCCTGATTCTTCTGATTATGCCAGGAAATTCATGAACATGCCAGGTGCAACAAAGATCAGAAGCAGACCGGTTACGAAACCGTAAATACCGGTTGTCTCGGCGATCGCACAGCCAAGAAGCATGGTAGATGTTACATCACCTTTGCATTCCGGCTGACGTCCGATAGCTTCCAGTGCCTTTGCTACCGCATTACCTTCACCAATACCAGGGCCGATACCGGCGATCAGTGAACAACCAGCTCCAATAGCACAGCCTGCCAGTGCAATACCTTTAGCAAGTACAGTAAAATCCATAATATATTCCTCCTGTAAATAATTTAATTATCCGGCAGCCGACGGAAATTCCGCCGCTGCAAATATTCTGTTGTAATTCAGGAACGCCGCAGGCGTTCTCATATTGTCTGCCGACACAGGATCCTGCTCCGATGCATCAGCCTTCTGCCGCATTGGCGATATACATGGTCGTCAGCATACAGAAAATAAACGCCTGCATAACTCCGGTAAACCAGTCAAAGTATACGGACAAAATTGCAGGGATACCAACGTCCAGAATGGGGATCTGTGCAAGAACATCTCCCACCAGGCCCGGAATCAGGCCCAAAATTGCAGAGCTTGCCACGGCAAGTGCCGCGTAGATCAGCCCGTTGATAACAATACCCGAAAGAATATTTCCGAAATGACGGCATGCCATACTGATCGGTGTTGCCAGCTCCGAGAGAATATTAAACGGAGTCAGCAGAGGGATCGGCTGGGTAAAACCTTTCAGATATCCTCCCACGCCTCCTGCCTTGATCTTTTCCCGGGTGATCAGAATAAATACGATCACCGCCCAGGCAGCTTCTGTAGAAAGGTCTGCCGTAGGACTTCGAAGTCCCACAAGACTGATCAGATTCGATACAAGGCTGGTTGCAAACAGGGCAGCTACAAAAGGTATAAAATACCGGAATTTTTCTCCCATATTTCCAATGACAAACTTGTTTGCCATTTCTACCAGCATTTCTGCCACAGCCTGTCTCTTGGATATGTTTTCTACCTTCAGATCATGGGTAAGCCAGATACAGAGTCCGGTAATGATCAGCATTACCAGCCAGCTCACCACGATCGTTTCACTGATCTGGATCTTTCCCAGAACAGGAAAATCAATGGGAATGGTAAAAAATACCTTTGCCCCTGAAATATCTACATTCATCTATGTTTCCACCTCCCATCCGAAGATTTCCTTGCAAAACCTTTATTTTTTGAAAATACCCATCAGTTTGATGCCGAAGCCGGGGATCAAAAGCGGAATAATACCTGCCGCGAACTGAAAACAGGGCGCGACGATCGCCACAATCACCCACAGCATCTGAAGCATCATCCTCTGGGAATAACTTGCTCTCATACGGGACCGTGCGGCATCTTCATCCGTACTTGCGGCAACCTTCTGAACGGTAAGGCCCATCAGGAAAAAATTCAGCACGGCAATGATTCCTCCGCAGATTCCTCCGAGAAATACGGTATAGTCCAGCGGTACTTTCTCCGGCAGAGCCATATGCAGAACCGCAAACACGATCCACATCACAATCACACCGACCAGAGTCGAAACTGCCACTTTTTTTGTTTCCTTTCGGACAGCCGGCTGGACATTATTCCAAAAACTGCTCATATTCCTTCCTTTCTGCTATCATTAAAAATGTCTGTTAAAGGATATCTTCTCCTTTTTCTTTTCCTTTTTCTGACGTCCGGCTACAGACAGATATAATTTATATGCCACCATTCCGGAACCGCCCATTCCAAAGAAAAAACCGGGAATAAAGATCCAGCCGCCCACACCCATATGTGCAGACAGCCACCAGCAGACACCCAGACAGAGCAGAAGGGGTGTAATTAAGGACAAACTGAACTGTGTCAGCATGGAAATATTTCTCAGCATATCTGCCCAGTTTTTCATAAATCAACCTCCCTGCCTTTGTAATATCTGCTGTTATCTATCATTTCCCAGATAGTTTGATATTAACATATTTCACAAAAAAACACAATATCACATCGACGAACCGCCCCGTTTTCTGCGGCAAAAAAGGCAAAACGGCCACAGAGGCTTTCCTCTGCAGCCGTGTTCTCATTTGTAAATATAACTGGCGAATGCAGGGTCATTCAGATTATTCTGATCAATCCATACCGGATTAAAGAGGACTTCTTTTTCCACTTCCACTCCGGCTTCCTCAGGCAATGCTGCCTGAAGGGCAGTCCATACCGTCTGATACCCTATGGTCACAGGATCCTGAGATACGATTCCGATCTCTTCCCCGTTTTCCACCGCCTTCTGCTGGCGGCTTGTAGCATCTGTGCCAACCATTATCACTCTGTTTTCTTCATCTTTTTCCATATCCAGGTACAGATCGGAGACATCTGCATTTGTACAGAAAACGCCATCCAGATTGGAGCAGTTTTCCAGGAACTCCTGCATGGCCGTTTCCATATCCTCCACCTGATCCTCATAAATTACGGAAATCACATCGATCCCATCATACTCTGCCATCTGTTCCAGAAAGCCTTCCACACGGGCATGTGCGCTCTCTGTTTTTTTCTGCGCGGAAAAAACTGCCACATTGCCTGATTTTCCAATGGCTTCTGCAAGATGATATCCGGCCATTCTGCCCACCTGACCATTATCTGTGGCCCGAAATGCCGTAATAAGATCCGTTTCATATACGTTTGAATCAAAGACCACTACCGGAATTCCATTTTCTCTGGCACTTTCCAACTGTGCCTGACTGGAATTCATATCACCTACAGAAATACATACAGCTGCCGGATTTTCCGCGATGACCGCATCCAGTGTATTGATCTGTTCTTCCACCATCTGCTCCTCATCTGGGCCCTCCACCGTAATTGTGACTTTCTGATCGCCTGAAAACTCATAAGCTTCATTTACATCTTCTACTGCCTGTTCCATTCCCTCAAAAACGAGGTCCCAGAACTCACCTTTTGTAGCCTTGCTGACCACAGCAATTCTGGCTCCCGGCATAATCGGTATAGCGGTATCAATCACAGAGGCGATCTTCTCTTCCTCGATCTGTTCCTCTGATACGGATTCCGTCTCCATACCATCCGCCACAGGAGCTGCTATCGTTTGTTCCGTCTGCGCCTTACGACATCCTGATATGACAAGCGGGAATGCCAGAAAAACCGCAGCGGCGAATGCTGCCTTTCTCATGCTTCCTTCTCCTCTTCCCTCCCGGCTGCCTTTTCCGGCAAATACCGGGGATTCACACACAACTATCGTTTGATTCGACTGTTTTTACATCATTATACACAAATTCCCCGCCACGTCCATAGATTTCATAATTTTTTCATGATTTTTCCACTTATTTCCCAATCAGAGCACTCATTCAATCCCAGACATCCCACTCCTTTCCTGCCTCATAAACGGTAGAACAGGCCAGCGGTCCCAGCACCACACCAGCCCCTCCAAACAGAAGCAATCCTGCATATACGGAAAAAATCACAAATACCGGTGACACTCCCAGCTGCTTCCCCAGAAGCCTTGGCTCCAGGAATTCTCTCAGAAAGCTGGTAATGATATCCAGGATCACACAGCCTGCTGCCGCCTTTATGTTTTTCTGCAGAAGAAAGATTACCGCTGCAGGATAGAGAAATGTTCCGGTTCCAATCAGCGGAATCGCATCCAGAATTCCAAGAGCCGCTCCTAAAATCAGAAAATACGGACTGCCCAGAATCCAAAAACCGGCCGCACAGACCGAAGCAATCACAAAAATGATGACTGCCTGAGCTTTCAGATAGAGAACGATGGTTTTTCGAAGGCGGTCCACCATGCGCTGAATTCCAAGAAGCCAGGAATATTCCCTGATCTTTTTTCGGATATTCTCCATATCTCCCAGAAATAAAAGAGTACAGAGCACGATGACGACCATACCGGATATCAGGAAAACCATTCCCCTTGCACTGTTCCATAAGAAGGTGACTGCTCCGGGACCACAGACAGAAAGTATCTGTTTTCCTGCTTCCGCCGCCCACATCTCCACATATCCTCTTGTTTTTGCTGACGGCATCCCAAAAATACCTTCCAGCATTCGGCAGCACTGATCCATCATCGTGTGCAGCCATTGTACAATCAAAGGAACATATGCAGCCGCCTCCTGAATCTGGCGGAGCATTTCTCCTGTCACCCAATACAGAAGACTGCCCACAGCCGCCAGAAAAAGGAGGAGCAGAAAAGTACCTGCCGCCGTCCGCCTGATCTTTATTTTTTTCTCTATTTTATATGCAGCCGGATACAGCCAGGATGCCAGTATCCACGCCGCCAGAAAAGGAAAAACCGCAGGAAACAGATAGCGGTACCCCAAATATACCGCCGCAATGATTCCTGCGATCACAACTCGTCTTTTCCATTCCAGACTCATATTGTCCTCCAGGTTTTTCCTGTTTTACTGGTAGTATGGACAATATTTTCCGGTTTATACGAACACAAACCCTTCAAACGCACCGCCTTCCGGTACCACTTCAAAATAAAGGGATTTTCCGGAGGTTGGATGAACAAAAGTCAGCGACCTTGAGCACAGTCCCAGCGGAAGGGTCGTTGTTTCTCCTCCATTGTATTTACGATCTCCCAGCAGAGGCATTCCCGCATGCGCCATCTGTACCCGTATCTGGTGATGACGTCCGGTTTCCAGATGAATCTCCAGAAGATAACGTCTGCCGCTTTTTGTCCGGATATCTTTTAAAGCCTGCACCGTTCGAAACGTAAGTCTGGCTTCTCTTGCTCCCGCTGTTCCTTCAGGAACTACATGGGTGATATTCGTTCGGTTATCTTTTTTCAGAAAATCCCGGAGTTTCTGCTCAGGGAACTCCAGATATACCGGCTGCTCCGAAGGCTCTTCTTTCATTGTTTTTCGTATCTGTACCGGAAGCTCCGTAGTAACGGCCAGATACCGTTTATCCACTTTGCCTCCTGCGATCTGACGGCTCAGCTCTCTGGCTGCCTGCGGTGTTTTTGCAAACACAAGAGCCCCCTCCACCGGCTGATCCAGACGGTGAAGCACTGCCAGATAGGGAATCTGTCCCGGACATTTCTCCGCCAGATAGTTTTTCAGTGCATGTTCCATATCCATCACACCTGTCCTTGCATTCTGCACTGCAATTCCCGCCGGCTTATGACAGACAATCAGATCCTGATCCTCAAAAAGGATCGTATTTTTTATATTAAAAAATCCGCGCATAAAAAAACTCCCTTCTTTATTGGGAGTATATCCTAATTTTTTTATTCCTGCAATATAAGACGGTCATCACTTTTTACTTTCTTTCAAAAATGATGACCGTCTTAACATTCTTCGTTATTCAATTTTTTTATCCTCTTTATTCTTATAAAAGGTATTTTGTTCTTTCGATTTTTATCGTTGGAACAGTTTCATTTTACCTATATTCAGTTTTCGTTTTTATTTCCTTTATATGGACATATCTTTTCTTATTTCCTGCTCATAAACGATATGATCATGTATCATTCGATTTATTTAGAAAGTTTATAGAGATAGAATTATATTTCACGGATTATAATTCTTTTCGCTTTAGAAATAACGGATATACTTTTCTTTTTATAAATATTTTTACAAATAATTTCAGTTCTGTATACTCAAAATCAAAACCATTTCATTTATTTCTGAGAAAAGTTCCTTCTTATTTCTTTTAATATCTTTCGTAAGAAGATATTCTTCTGATGCAAAGCTTCAATTCATATTCTGATGATGCAATATGGATTTCAAAATATCCTGTCTTTCTATTATGGAAATTCTTCGGATCTCTGCTTCCGAACGATTTTCTAAGATAAGTGGTATATTCTTTTTAAATATATTTCTTTACACATATTTAAAAATCTTTGTATCAGGTTCGTGACAGTTATTCAATATGAGAAATCGTTTCTATACCTTTGGATACTTTTTTTCCGTTTTCTTTTCTGATTGGTTACCGGATTTTCTTTTACATTAATTATGTACCAGGTCTTTCTTGCAGGAAACACGATTCCTGTCACTTCACTCATATTGATGATCTGGCGGCTACTTTCCCACTGGAATCACCTTTTCCTTTCTTTATTTCATCCTTTTCATGTAACATTTATACTATGAATTGAATGAATTTCTATTCATTTGTGTTTCTTTGTTTTTGTTGGATTTATCATACCACCAGTCCTTTGATTTGTCAACACATTTTTGCTTTAATTTTAAAATAAATTATTTTTATCGGATTTATTTTATTTAAAACTGTTAATAGTTTATATTTTTTATTAATTTCAGACTATTTAAACAATAAAAAAATTATCAAAAACGGAAACAGAGGCAGTACAGATTCTGTTTTTCTGCACTGCCTCCGGCAAAAAGCATATGTTATCTTCTGTTGTAATTGATCAGACAGCCTTTCAAAATGATCTCTCTTTCATCGTCGGTGAGTTCACCGAGAGTTACCTCAAATGCCTTCAGTCCATCTTCTTTTACCACATAACCTGTGATCACATCCGCTTTTTCTTCTACAGCTTTGCGGATCTCCGGGAAGAACAGATAATCTCCATTTGCGAACGGAAGCTCTCCTTCCGGAATCAGGAATGGAAGCATACCCCAGTTGATCAGATTGGAGCGGTAACGTTTGGTGGCATATTCATTGGCAATATTCGCCCATCCTCCCAATACCTTCTGGCAGGAAGCTGCCTGCTCGCGGGCAGAGCCATCGCCTGGTTTTACAGCAAAAATCGTGCTGCCCACACCCAGATTCTCTTTATTGACATCTGCATATTTTGTATGAATCACATCCATCACCGGTTTCAGCTCCGGAAGGGCCTCTGCCGGACATTCTCCATTCTGGATCGCCTCCTGAGCCTTCTGCACCTCTTTTGCGCGGCCCACATATGCCGGATCCTTTCTGGAAAGCGTAAATTCCGCAAGACCAAGAGGATTGGAACGATAGGAAGAGGTCTCTCCGGAAGGAATCAGTTCATCCGTGGTAGTAACGGGATCATGAATCTCAGAAACTACCTTCAGCACCAGATTTTCTGCAAGAGCAGCCATCTTCGGCCAGTCTTTGATGTTAGGACCAAACTGAATTTCCACAGAAGGATCCGCCTCACCCTTGCTGTCAAACACACGATTTTCATAAATCGTTTTATCAAAGAAATATTTCTGGTTGGTATAACTTCCTGTAAATTCTTCTGCTGATGTGAGGAAACCTTTATTTGCTGCTGTTGCGGCAATGGAACGGGCATCCATCAGGGCCACAGAAGAAATCTGGCCATTCTGAATCTTGGATCCCTCACGATTCGGGAAGTTTCGGGTCGTATGACGGATACTGAATGCATTGTTTGCCGGTGTATCACCTGCACCGAAGCAGGGACCGCAGAATGCAGTTTTTACAACAGCACCTGTTGCCAGAAGATCCGCCAGCACACCGTTCTTTGCCAGTTCCATATAAATCGGCGTACTTGCCGGATAAACGCTTAAAGTAAAGGCATCAGAGCCAATGCTTGCACCTCTTAAGATATCGGCTGCCGCACAGATATTTTCAAATCCGCCGCCTGCACAGCCTGCAATGATTCCCTGTTCTACATAAAGCTTTCCGTCAATCACCTTGTCTCTCAATGTATACGGAATCTTTCCATCCAGACTTACCTGGGCTTTCTTTTCCACATCTGCAAGAATATCGTCCAGATTTGCTTTTACTTCATCAATGGTATAAGCATTGCTGGGATGAAACGGCATGGCAATCATCGGTTTGATTTCTCCAAGATCAATTTCCACGCATCCGTCGTAATATGCAATATCTCCCGGCTTCAGTGCTTTGAAATCTTCACTTCTTCCGTGAATTGCATAGAATTCCTCAATCTTGTCGTCTGTCTGCCAGATCGAAGACAGACAGGTGGTCTCCGTAGTCATGACATCCACACCGATACGGAAATCGGCACTTAATGCTGCCACTCCAGGGCCTACAAATTCCATTACTTTATTTTTCACATAGCCATTGGCAAATACTTTTCCGATAATGGCAAGTGCCACGTCCTGAGGACCTACACCCGGACGGGGTTCCCCTTTCAGATAAATGGCAACAACACCCGGCATATTAATATCATAAGTCTGGGAAAGAAGCTGTTTTACAAGCTCCGGTCCGCCTTCGCCCATAGCCATGGTTCCAAGAGCACCATAACGCGTATGACTGTCAGATCCCAGAATCATTTTTCCGCCGCCTGCCAACATTTCACGGGCATACTGATGAATCACGGCCTGATGTGGCGGTACATATACACCGCCGTATTTTTTCGCACAGGTCAGTCCGAACATGTGATCATCTTCGTTAATGGTTCCGCCTACTGCACAAAGAGAGTTGTGACAGTTTGTAAGCACATAGGGAACCGGGAATTTTTCCAGTCCTGACGCACGTGCTGTCTGGATAATTCCAACAAACGTAATATCATGAGAAGTCAGCTTGTCAAATTTGATCTGCAGTTTTTCCATGTTTCCGGATGTGTTGTGTGCTTCCAGGATCCCGTATGCAATGGTATTTTTTGCAGCTTCCGTTTTTGATACCGGCAAATCCGCATGATCTTCAGCCACAATATCATGACCATTTACCAGGTAAATTCCACCGTCGTACAATTTCATAATAATATCCTCCTTCTGCTATAACGAAATCTCTCCCGCTGCACATTATCTTCCGCTGAATCGTCACGCCTTCAGATAATATGTGCTTTATTATAGTAGATTTCTAAAGAATACGCAATAATAATTCAGAAAAAAAGTCTTTCGCTCAAAGACAGATGTGTGACTGATTGCTACATATTAATTCTATCCAAATTGAACCAATAACGGCATCTTTACTTTTTTCAAAGAATCCGTTATACTAATCAGAAAGTTCATCTGGATTCAGGCTGGGAGGTGGTATTCTTGTTCCGTTTATGGGGAAAATTATGGAAAAACAATCATATGCTCCGCGATACGGTAATCTGTGACAATACGGCAGATACGCGAACGCATAAGGTTTTTCATTCACTGGAAGCCATCTGCTATGAATTCGATCTTGGCAATCCCATTTGGCTGGATTCCACCATCCATGAATTTCAGCGTCACTCCAAAGCCAGATTCCATCAGGACAATTTTATCGAACAGATCGACTTTGACTTTCTGGAAATCCAGGTAATCGAGGAAGACTGATCGTAACTGTTCAGTACCTTCACAGTTACGACTGATCTATATTTATCGTATTTACGAAAGGAGAAAAAAGATGACATACAAAACACACGGTGTCTGTTCTCAGGCAATTGAATTTGAGATCGATGACAACAAAAAAATTCGCAACGTAAAATTTGTGGGCGGCTGCTCCGGAAATACACAGGGCGTTGCAAAGCTGGTAGAAGGCATGGACGCCGAAGAGGTTATTCACCGTCTGGACGGAATCCGCTGCGGAATGCGTCCGACTTCCTGTCCGGATCAGCTCAGCAAAGCGATCCGCGAAGCACTGGGATAAGCGTTCGATTTGTCCCGAAGTTCTTTGCGCTTTCCTGCAGCGCAAAAAAACTGCTGCATTGTCCCAGAGGATTCTGCAGCAGTTTTTTTATTTTCAGAAATCTGAAACAGCGGGAATCTCTTCAGATATCGTCCCGGTCCCACTTGTCGCAGAGTGATTGAACTTCTCTTGAGAATCTCTCCAGATCTTTGTTGGGGCAGCCTTCGTTCTTGCGGATCACCGTGATCAGGCGATGGCCCAGTGTCAGAAGCTTCTGGAATGCACGGGATGCTTTGTCTGCTTTCGGAGAAACAGAGGTCTTTTCAATCTTAATTCCCTGTGCCTCATAAACACAGGCATCTGCTCCCAGATCATACACCGTTCCGCTGAACGGCGCCATGGTATCATATCCCAGGTCATCCTGAAGGCGCTTTGCAAACACTTCCGTAACGCTGTCTTCACCATGAGTCACAAATACTTTCCTTGGTTTTTGACGAAAAGCTTTTGCCCAGGTGAGCAGTCCGTTCACGTCCGCATGCCCGCTGATACCCGGCATCTGGCAGATTTCCGCTGCCACATGTACTTCCTCGCCAAACAGCTTAACCTCCGTTGCCCCTTCCAGCAGTGCGCGGCCCAGAGTTCCCACAGCCTGATATCCTACAAAAAGAATTGTACTTTTTTCATTCCAGAGATTGTGTTTCAGATGATGCTTGATACGTCCGGCATCGCACATACCGCTGGCTGAAATAATCACCTTGCAGTCCTCATCAAAATTGATCGCTTTGGAATCATCACTGGTGACAGATGTTTTCATTCCGGGGAAGCTGATGGGATTAATGCCTTTTTTTATCAGCTCCAGCGCTTCCTCATCAAAACAGTCATATCTGTGTTCGCCAAAAATTGTTGTGGCTTCGTTTGCCATAGGACTGTCCACGTATACTTTAAATCCATCATGACCGTGCACCAGACCGTCTGCCTTGATCTGCCTGATAAAATACAGCATTTCCTGTGTTCTGCCCACCGCGAAAGATGGAATGACGAGGTTGCCGCCCCGGTCGAAGGTCCGCTGTATCACCTCCGCCAGCGTGTGTACATAATCCGGCCGCTCCCCGTGACTTCTGTCTCCATAGGTGGACTCCATAATCACGTAATCTGCCTCATGAAGATACTGGGGATCCCGTATCAGCGGCTGATCCAGATTTCCGATGTCTCCGGAGAAAACAATGGTTTTTTCATTTCCATTCTCTGTCAGCTTCACCTCAATGCTTGCAGATCCCAGCAAATGTCCTGCATCCACAAAGCGAATGCGGATTCCCTCTGCCGGAACGATCTCCTTATCATAAGAACACGGTACAAAGTTTTTCAGTACCCCCATGGCATCTTCCATTGTATACGCCGGAATAAACTCCGGTTTCCCCTGACGGCGGCCCTTACGGTTTCGCCATTCTGCCTCAAACATCTGAATATGCGCGCTGTCACGAAGCATGATATCGCACAAATGACAGGTGGCATCTGTGGCATAAATGGGACCCTGAAATCCTTTTGCATAGAGTGCCGGAAGATTTCCGGAATGATCCATATGCGCATGTGTCAGAAGTACAAAGTCAAGTTCCCCCGGGGTTACGGGAATTTCTTTGTTTTCGTAATAATTTGGTCCCTGCTCCATGCCATAATCAACCAGAAATTTCTTTCCGGCCGCTTCCAGATAATAACAGCTTCCTGTTACTTCGTGGGTAGCCCCGATAAAGGTTATCTTCATGTAAAAACCCCCTTTTTTTTCTGAAACCTCCCTGATATTCTACGTGTTCCATTTTTATCATTTCGAAAATACACTGTTCAAATTCCCAAAGCTGTCTTTTATGGCTGCCTTCGAACAGATATGATACTTCTATTATACACGACAATATCCTGTTTTAACAGGATTTTTCAGAAAAAACAGAACTTTTATAATAAAAAGAGCTGCCGTCTTTGCGGTGAACCAGTCCGCAAAGACAAGCAGCTCTTTTTCATCATTTCATAATGATTTTAAAAAGGCGTCTTTCAGTCCTTTCCTTCCTTCTGCTTCATGATTTTTTTATTTTGCTTGGAGCTCATTCACAAAATCAGGAAACAACTGAAACGGGACATGCTCGCCCGGCCGTTATTCGAGCACGCAATGTCCTGACAGGTTTTTCATACTAAAAATCCGTTTAAAAAAATGAACTTGAACCCGAAAAAGAACTTCTTTTTATTCTGAATAACCCTATTTGCCGTATACAGATATCTGTTCCTGTTATAGACGGTAATGGAAGTTTGCATTTATTTTTTATTGCTGATAAATTTTTCATCACATAACAGAATCAGACTCTGAAAGTTAATATGTTACTTTTTTATTAGTTTTTGTGTTATGGAATTAACCAACCCAGATACCGCTTGTTAAGGTTGAAGTTGATTCTTTTGTTCCATCTTTTGCTGCATGATAGCCACGAACACGGTAATAATGACCGCTTGGAACAATCACATTCATACTGGTACTTAAGCTTGTGTTATTATAATCTTTAAGCTTCCATGATTTATAGGTAGCATAACTTCCATCCACCTTTTGTTCCAAATATAAGTTCAGCCACAGTTCATCGCACTCCTGATGGCACTGAGTTACACCGTAAATATTAATCTCATTACTGGACAATTTTGATATTTTAACTGTACCAAAATTGAGATTATTCCCACGAAGTAGACTGTAGCTCGTATCTTCTGCAAAATCAGCAGTTGTTTCCTCTGCAGTGACGGGATCCATAATATTCAGATTATTAGATGCATAAACATTGGAAAACATCATTACAGATACGATTCCTGCTGCTATCACACTCTTAAGATATTTTCTTAGCTTTATTGTTTTCACCTCCCACCTTTCAGCAAATCAACCCTTACACTATTAATACGAAATATGCATTCAAAAATCACGCTCAAATCCAAATATCTTCGATTATTTTTTTTAGTTCCTCAAATTTCATTTTTCCAGAAAATAAATAAACTGTCCCATCCTTTTTCCATTCTGCAGCATAACTAGGAAACAAATCTCCTGATTCCTGTATTTTTTTTATTGTCACTTCAACACTTTCATCCTTTAAGGTAACCGTGTCTATTTTATTACCATGTAAACTTTCGATAAGAGATGACGTAACATCATCATTTCTGCTCACTAAAAGAGTAATGATATGATTACCCAACCAATATTCTACTTTTGCAATTTGTGCATAGGGATCCACCTCATATCTGTAAAACATAAATTCTTTGGGCCGATAAAAAAATTCCGGCATATCAATCCCCAACTTCTCCTCAATATCTGCTATTGCAGCATATTCATCTTCGAGCACATCCTCATTTTCCTCATCATTCCCAATCACTACCCTCGTATCATCCCCCACCAGGTACTTAAAGTTATTCACGAAATAATTCCTGTTGGCTTCACTTGTCATGCTGGCAGCAAACACACACGCACTACATACCAGTGCCATTCCGGCCACCTTTGCCAGCTTGCGGCCATAAAATCTCTTTCTTTTCTTCTTTTCGGAAACCTTCTCCATGGGGATTGTTTTTTCCGTTTCCTCCCTGTATACGCCTTCCCGTTTCAGACGTGCCACCAGTTCCTGATAAGAAGCTCGGATTTCCTCCTCCGAAGGATCATATGGCCCGAAGTCATCCTCTTCCTCGGAGAGAAGGCCTTCTTCCATGAGTTCTTCCTCTGTGAACGACTCATCGATCAGCTTTTCCAACTCATCATCCTCATATTTTTTTGCCATGATTTTCTCCCAAAAAATTATCTTTCCTTGACAATTATGTTTCAGGGGTTCATAGTAATTGTAAATGGAAATGTCTGCTTCTGCAGACACCGCCATTCATAAAAGTTGATTACTCAGGAGGGTTCCCTATGAAACATATCGTCCTTACCGGCGGAGGTACTGCCGGACATGTTACTCCAAATATTGCTCTGATTCCCACTCTTCAGGAAAAGGGCTATCAGATTTCCTATATCGGCTCCTATGAAGGAATCGAAAAAAAACTGATTGAAGAGCTGGGCATCCCATACTACGGAATTTCTTCCGGTAAATTAAGACGCTATTTCGATCTGAAAAACTTTACAGATCCTTTCCGCGTTATAAAAGGCTTCAGTGAAGCCAGAAAACTTCTGAAGCAATTGAAACCCGATGTTGTATTCTCAAAAGGAGGCTTTGTCACCGTTCCTGTGGTAATCGCCGCGAAACGCTGTAAAATTCCCGCAATCATCCACGAATCCGACATGACCCCCGGTCTTGCCAATAAACTTTGCATTCCTTCTGCCTTCAAGGTATGCTGTAATTTTCCGGAAACAGTAAAGGAACTGCCGGAAAACAAAGCAGTTCTTACCGGAACTCCCATTCGTCAGGAACTGATGAACGGAAACAAAGAAGCTGCACGTGCTTTCTGCGGTTTCCATGATTCCAAACCGGTACTGATGGTAATCGGCGGAAGCCTTGGCGCTGCATCCGTAAATGAAAATATCCGAAAAATCCTTCCCGATCTTCTGAAAGAATTTCAGGTTATCCACCTCTGCGGAAAAGGAAAAACCGATGCCGCACTGAAAGACATGGGAGGCTATGTACAATATGAATATATCAAACAGGAGCTGCCTGATCTCTTCGCGCTGGCAGATATTGTGATTTCCCGCGCAGGCGCAAACGCGATCTGCGAAATCCAGGCTCTTCACAAACCAAACCTTCTGATTCCCCTTTCTGCAAAAGCAAGCCGGGGCGACCAGATCCTGAATGCCCGTTCCTTTGAACGCCAGGGCTTCAGCATGGTTCTTGAAGAAGAAGAGATCACTCCGGAAAAGCTTCTGGAAACCATCCACAGCCTGTACAATAACAGACAAACCTTTATCGATGCCATGGCATCTGCAGGAACATCTGATTCTATCGGTCAGATTGCAGAGCTCATCGAAGAAGCTTCCGAAAAAAAATAAAACGCTAATCCGGATGTGTGATCCGCCTTAGTTCCTTTTTCAGCCAGTCTCTTGTCCTGAAGATCCGGTTATTTAACGTATTTCTCGAAAGACCGTATTCTTCAGCGACAGAGTCCGGCGATTGTTCCTCATACTGCGTTTTCATCATAATATCATAATTTTCGGGACTCTTTTCACGAAGCATCTGAATAACTTTCCATCGGTTATCCATATCCTGCCTCTGAATCATCATTTCTTCCGGACTTTCCTTTTTGCTTTCAAAGCATTCTGCCATCACGTCCGGCTCCATCTGCTGTTCCCGTCTTACCAAAGCACTTTTCTGATAATCTTTGATACAGTTGATTGTTACCTTCTTGATCAGTCCGCGTACCATAATCTCATTTTCCAGATTTACTTCCATACTGGATGTGTATAATTTGTAAAATACGTCCTGGCTGATATCTTCCGCAACATCTACCTGATCCACATATTTCAGCGCAAAGTTTACTGAGAATTTTCGGTATTTCAGATATAGAACCTCTAAATCCTCGTTATCTATCATCTTTTGTAAATCTCCGATTCAGGATAAATAATCAGCCTTTCACTTTTGCAAGAATTTCTTCCCGCATCTCATCCGTTAATGTTCCCGGAGTCCAGGTAATTCCTACTCCATCTCCTTTATACCTCGGAATCAGATGCATATGAAAATGGAAAACTGTTTGTCCGGCCATTTCCCCATTATTCTGAACAATATTAAAGCCATCGCACTGAAGTGCATCTGTGATTTTGCCAGCCATTTTTTTCGCGAGAACCATTGCCTTCGCAGCAAGCTCATCCGGAAGCTCATAAATATTGGCAGCATGAGTTTTGGGCAGGATCAGAGCATGACCCTTGCTTGCCGGACCAAGGTCCAGAATTACCCGAAATTCCTCATCCTCATACAGGGTAGCCGCGGGAATTTCTCCGTTTGCGATCTTACAAAAAATACAGTTTTCCATAATTTTTTTCCTCCTTCAAAATTATACTCTTGTTTTATTTTCTCGTATTTTATCGATTTTTTCAATACGAATTTTATTGCGAACCTGCAATCCCGGTGTTACACTTCCCCATGAGGTGATGATGATATGCAGGCAACTACCACAGCAAAGCAACAACAGGAAATACAAACTACTCTGTCCCGTTTTTCCCATGAGATTCGCAATCCACTTGCACTGATCAGCAGTGAACTCCAGCTGCTGGTTTCTTCGCATCCCGAAATTGCTGATGATACCGTCTGGGATGATATCATGGATAACGTGGAATATATGAAAGAACTTTTATGCCAGCTTTCCGACTATTCCAATGCAGGAAAAATGGTCCTCTCCCCAACAGAACTGCGTCCCTTTTTATGTTCGGTTCTTTCATCCTACCGGCCAACCCTGGAATACCTGGGAATTACCCTGGAAGCCCACCTGCCTCTGCAGCTTCCCACGCTGAACCTGGATCAGGTAAAATTGCGGCAGGCACTGATCAACCTGCTGCGCAACGCACAGGAATCCATTTCCCATCCACAGGGAATCATTCAGGTTGAGGCAGAGCTTCTTTCAGAGGGTGTATGCATCCACATTCGCGACAACGGCTGTGGAATCCCGGCAGAAAAACAAGAAGAAATCTTTTCCCCCTTCATTACATTCAAAGCCGGAGGAACCGGTCTGGGACTTCCTATTACACGACAGATTATCGAATCTCACGGCGGACAGATGAAATTGTTCAGTGTTCCCGATCAGGGCACAGAAGTACGGATTTTTCTGGGATGATAAAGTATTACGGCCATTATAATTCCGCCGATCATCCCTCCAATATGCGCTGCATTGTCCACGCCGCTGCTGGTAAAGCCAAAATATAATGAAAAGGCAGCCATGATAATCATCTGACGCACTGTGATATCTTCAACACGGCCCTTTCTGCGAACCAGAACATAAATCATGGCTCCCATCACCGCAAAAACTGCTCCGGATGCCCCTGCTGATACAGACAGGTTTACCGCATCCAGATCCATCAATAAAGAAACAACATTTCCGGCGACTCCGCCCAGCAGATAAATCAGAAGAAATGATACCTTTCCGACGGCTCTTTCCAGACGTCCTCCAAGTACCAGAAGAACAAGCATATTATTTTCAATGTGGCGAATCCCAAAATGAAGGAACATGCAGGTAAATAGCCGATACCATTCTCCTTTTTCCAGAATATAAGGTGCATAAGCCGCTCCGCATTCCAGCATATGTTCCACATTTTCACTTCCGCCGGTAAGCTCCACAGCAAGAAACAACAAAATATTCAGCAGAATCAGGATCATCGTCACAGGCTCTTTCCTGACTTCTTCCTTTAATGTATTCACAGGCATCCTCTTTTCTGCATTTTTTTCCAGACAAGTGTTTTTATTCCCATATCTTTTACACTCTGCCTGGTTGAAGTATCAGTTTCTTCTGACTATTGTAGCAGATTTCCAAAGTCTCGTAAACTCTTGATTTATCCTGAATGCTTTTTGATTTTCCATCTGATCCCGGCAAAAGACTGCCCAATCATTTCCACAGCATTATTTCAGAAAAATATATCTTGCCTGTGCCAGGTCAATTTCGTC